>NZ_CDSC02000360.1 GCF_001298715.1 Bathymodiolus azoricus thioautotrophic gill symbiont | reverse complement strand
CTATCTATTCTTAAAATTGATTTTATTATGAATTTTTTAGAAGTCCTAACAGTATTCCTTAAATATTCTTGAGCGCCTGTAGTTGCAATATATTTATCTTTAACTCCAACCTCAACTAAAGTGATATACTCCCCAATACCTGCATGAGCCTTGCTTAATATAAATCTATCTTGTGTTTCTAGTTTTAAATTTTGAGCATCATAGCCTATAACTTTTCTATGTAAGACCGCCAAAATATCAACAATAGGAGGCACAGATTCAATATATGCACTACTCCCCTTATTAACCATATTGATAGCATTAGGACGATTTTTTATTACCAACTCTTGTGTGTTCATACTTACAATTTACCCTACAAACTCTTGTATCTTTTCAGCAATAAAATCCAACTGCCCTACACCCAATGCAGGATAAATACCTAACCATAAGGTTTTATTCATCGTAATATCCGTATTAGTCAAATTACCTACAATTCTATATTCAATATCTTGAAAATAAGGCTGTTTGGTTAAATTACCAGCAAATAATAATCTTGTGCCAATTTTATGACTGTCTAAATATTGAGTGAATTTAACTCTATCAATATTGTCTTTTAAAGTAATAGGAAACCCAAACCATGAAGGCTCTGAATTTTCGGTAACCTGTGGTAAATCAATAAATTGAGTCAAGCCACTTAATTTGTTTTTAAGGTAAGCAAAATTTTCATTGCGTTTTTTAATAAATTCTGGCAATCTTTTTAATTGTGCCAAACCACAGGCTGCTTGCATATCGCTAATTTTAAGATTATAGCCAAGATGTGAATAAGTGTATTTATGGTCATAACCATACGGCAAATCGCCTAGTTGTTGTTCAAAACGCCTCTCGCAAGTATTGTCACAGCCTGGGTCGCAATAACAATCTCTACCCCAATCTCTAAATGATTCTGCAATTGTCATTAGTTCTGCATTGTTAGTAAATACTGCGCCACCCTCTCCCATTGTAATATGGTGTGCCGGATAAAAACTACAAGTAGCAATATCGCCAAATGTCCCGACATGTTGGTTATTGTATTTTGCACCTAATGCATCGCAGCAGTCTTCAATAAGCCAAAGATTGTATTTGTCGCATAACATCTTAACCTTGTCTAAATTATATGGATTGCCTAAAGTATGCGCCAACATAATAGCTTTAGTTTTTGGTGTGATTGCCGCTTCAATTAAATCTGCATCAACATTGTGCGTTTCTAAATCCACATCAACAAATACAGGAATAGCGCCAAATTGCACAATTGGATTAACCGTTGTAGGAAAACCTGCAGCAACACCAATGACTTCATCGCCTTTTTTAATGGCGCTGTTGCCTAATTTTGGCGATGTTAGTGTAGCAAATGCGACTAAATTGGCAGATGAACCTGAATTAACCGTTATTAAATGCTTGATATCGATAAACTCAGATAGTTCTTTTTCAAATTTACGATTAAAACGCCCAGTAGTCAGCCAACCATCTAACGATGCATCCACCATATATTGTAATTCAGTAGCACCTATTACTTTCCCCGATGGCGGAACAACACTTCTACCTGGCTTAAAAGTTTTTTCCATATATTTTAAATCTGCAAATTCTTGTACAAGTTCTGTGATTTCTAACCTTAATTCTTCAGCGGTTTTCATTATTCATATCTCTTGTGTATTCTTCAATTTCTGCCAGGCACACAGCTTGCATATTTTCTTTATTAAGCCAAGCCCTGTGCCAGTCAATAATCCTTTCCAGTGTATAACTTAACTCCCATACTGGTTTCCAACCAAGCTTTAATTTTACTTTTGTAATATTCAACTTCAAAAAATCCGCCTCATGTGGGTTGGCATTTTTGTCAAGACTCCAATGAGAGTCAGGCCATTTTAATGTCATTTTATCTAAAATCCAATCTACTGGCTGAACATCTTGCTCATTAGGTCCAAAATTCCAACCTTCAGCATATTTGCCTTGATTTTTATAAAGCTTTTCAAGTAAAATTAGATATCCTGATAATGGCTCTAAAACATGTTGCCAAGGGCGTGTGGCTTTAGGATTGCGAATAATAACTGACTCATTTTTTTCAAACGACCTTAAAATATCGGGTATCAACCTATCATCCGCCCAATCGCCACCACCAATAACATTACCCGCTCGGACTGATGCTATGCCGATACCCTGCTCTTGTAAAAAAGAACGCCTATAGGTTGAAGTGACTAATTCTGCACAACCCTTACTGCTACTATAAGGGTCGTAACCTCCCATTGAATCTGTTTCTATATAGCCTTCTTTGCGAGAATCGTTTTCATAGCATTTATCCGTTGTAATATTCACAATAGCCTTTAAGTTAGAGCAACTTCGCGCTACCTCCAAGACTTTAGCCGTGCCAATAACATTAACTTCATAAGTTTCAACTGGATTATCATAAGAATACCTGACCAGAGGCTGTGCTGCCATATGTAGCAAAATATCAGGATTAAAAGTTGTCATACTTTTATGTAGTTTGTCTTGGTTTCTAATGTCACCAATCTCTGAGGTGATAATTGACTCAATTTTTGCCTCATTGAATAATGAAGGTGATGTCGGTGGATTGAGCGCATAACCTTTTACTTCTGCACCTAATGAAGTCAACCATAAAGACAACCAACTGCCTTTAAAGCCAGTATGTCCTGTGAGAAATACGCGTTTACCTTTCCAAAAATCTTGGCTTATCATTATCAATTACCAAGTCTTCCATGGGGCACGACCCTCACCCCAAAGCTCTTGTAAATACACTTTGTCACGCAATGTATCCATTGGTTGCCAAAAGCCTTCATGTGTAAATGCCATTAAATTATCATCTTTAGCTAGGCCTTTCAATGGCGCTTGCTCCCAAGTGCAATCATCACCAGAAATTCGTTTTAAAACCTTTGGAGAAAGCACAAAAAAACCGCCATTAATTAAAGCACCATCGCCTTTAGGTTTTTCCACAAATTTTTTAATTTGGTTATCCTGCATATCTAATGCACCAAATCTGCCTGGTGAGTAAGTGGCAGTTAGTGTTGCATCCTTACCATGCTCTTTATGAAATGCTATCAACGCTGAAATATCAATATCTGACACACCATCGCCATAAGTAAAGCAAAAAGCCTCTTCATTTTTTACATATTCTGCCACTCTACCTAGCCTACCACCCGTCATAGAATTATCACCTGTATCAATCAAAGTAACAGTCCAAGGCTCCACACCCTCTTTATGCACTTCCATAGCATTGGTTTTCATATTAAAGGTAACATCCGACTGATGTAGAAAGTAGTTGGCAAAATATTCTTTAATAACATAACCTTTGTAGCCACAACAAATGACAAAATCATTAATACCATGAGTGGAATACATTTTCATAATATGCCATAAAATCGGCTTACCACCAATTTCCACCATTGGTTTTGGCTTGACACTTGTTTCTTCACTTAAGCGCGTACCCAAACCTCCTGCTAAAATTACTGCTTTCATAATTTACCCCTCTCTTTAATTAATATCATCTGAAATTATTTGTACAATAGTATTTGCAAAATTTTCAGTACTGAATTTATAAACCTCTTTACTCTTTAAATAATTCTCAATTGCATCAATATATTCAAGATACTTATCATTGGATAAACCTATGAGGTAATCATATAATGACTTGTAATCCTCAAAATCCCTCTTATCTATAAAACATTCTTTTGGAATGTGGTCAGTTATATTATTCGCCCCCCAATATATAGGTACACACCCCGCAAAAAAACAATCAAATATTTTTTCTGTAATGTATCCCGGTATATCTCTTGCATTTTCATAGCATATTGAAAATTTATATTTTTCCAATGTATCCTTTTTAGAATCTATTTTTCCCTTGTAGCTTGGGTAATTTGGCTTAAAAATTTTTGATAAGCCTGTTATTTTAAACAAATACCTGATGTATTTATTGCTTGATACATACCTATCCCAATCCACCCCATAAAAATCAAAATCTTCTGGGTGGTTCTTTTCGAACCATTTGATTACTTCCACCCTTTTACTATAAAGCTCCAACGGGTGATTTATTTTGTTATTTCCAGCTATAAGTGTGCAAAGTTTTTTCTTTTTAAATATATCTTTTGTTATATCTTTTATTATTTTTTGAGATAAGTTTAATTTAATGTATTTTTTACCATTTTCAATATCATCACTCCAAGTAAATACCCTCTTAAAAGAAACACACTTCTTTACATTCCAGTTATCTATTCTAATTAATTTACTTTCAAGGACTACTAAGTATTTAGGCAAGTCAGTTTGAAACACTTTTTTTACATATCTATTTGTCATTCTTGGAAAGTCGAAAAATATAAAACCATCCATATCGTTAAAATTATCGATTAAATCCAGCGTCATAAAGTCAATGTTATTATGTTTACCTTTAATATATAACTGATTAAATGGCTCTAACAAGCTATCACCAATTCCAGCATCTTTATTTAATAACAAGTAATTATTAGTATTGAATACTTCGTAATAATTCCATACGCCTATTTTTTTCATCCGTATTTTACCAACGACCTTATAGAGCTATATATTTTTGGTAAAAACTTTTTTATAAACATAATTATTGGGCTTAAAAATACTTTACAAACGAGTAACTTAAATTCAAATATTCCGTAAAAACTAATATTATTTTTTATATACCCTTCGGCATAAATACGATTAACTTCCGCAATTTTGTCTTTAGATTTTATTGGCCAAAGTGTTAAATTAACAATATTAGTCCAATCATTTAAAAATGACTTTTTAATATCTTCTTTGAATAATTCTGCCAATAACACATACCCAAAATAACTTTTACTGTACCACTCTTGCATTGCGGCAGGCGCCTCAATTTGAGGTGAAAATATCTTCTTTTCTGATATTCTACAAATTTTTGCTTCTTTGTTTTTAAAGCTATCTATCAGTACAGCCAAATGTGCAAAACAAGTATATATATACTGAAACCCAACTGGTATAGATGTCTTTATAAAATCTGTTTTATAAATTACATAGCTAATTAAACCAGATCCATCTGGATTTTTAAGTGCACTTTTGAAAAATTCTTTTTGATCCCAATTCTGAAACTCAATATCTTCTCTATCTTTAACTGTAAAAAACAAAACATCTATATCGTAATTTAAAATCTCCCTTATTTTTAATATACTACCTTCCATCAAAATATCGTCATCACTCAAAATCCAAAGATAATTGCCTTTATTTGCATGTAAAAATCCACTCACGATATTGGTATCTGCAAGCAAATTAGTTGCATTTCTGTTATAAGTCAGATTATTATCAGTACAGTATTTTTCAATGTTTTTATATCCTTCAATATCCGTTGAATTATTATCACTTACAACAACCTTAATATCGCTGGTCATTTCTTTATTGATAACTTTTAACTGGCTCATTAATCTATAGGCACGATTATAAGAGGGTATATAAATTATTAATTTTTTCATTACTAAGTGGTGTATTAAAATCTATGGAAAATACCATCTACCTGCAATAACTGCCCAGAAGCCTCGTCCGTAAATACTGGCTCAATTGAAACCAAAATATAACCTTTAGAATATAAAAGATTACACATATCATTAAATAGCATTTCATCCTGATATAACGGTATTAATGCCATTTCTAGTTGAATAGTATCTATGCGCTCTAATGATAATTCGGCGCCTTGAATAACTCTACTTTCATAGCCTTGTGTATCCACTTTTAGATAAATATTAGGCTCATTTATTGACAAGTCATCCATTACACCATCAAGGGTTTTTATGTTAATAATTTCTTTTCCCACATAGTCAGTTCCTGGTGCTGATTTTTTATGTGCATCAAGCATATTCAAAATAGAGCTGGAACCAGAAGATCTTGAAATATTTATTTCTGACCTTTCCTCTATATTTCCAATTGCACAATTAATTGCCCTCCATTTTTTATCCTTATTAGCCTTCCTTTCAAGTGATTTAAATTCTAAACTGAGCGGCTCAAAAGAAATAATATCACCTGTGTATCCTATATCATTTCTTATTTCCTTAGAAAATTGTCCAGAATTAGCACCAATATCTAAAACAAGTCCTATATCGTATGACTTAAGTAAAGCCTTCCTTCGTCCTGTTGGACAGGACTTAAAGCGTGAAACATCCAACCCTATTTTCCAAAAATATTTTTTAATTTGAGTTTTTAAATCCATTCTTATACCTTTTTTTACTGTGTTAAATTTTAAGTTTAGCCCGTAGCCTTATACAAGGGGATACCCTTGCATAAATAGGAACAATCACCAAAAACCCACTTTTTGTCAGGTTTCACCACATTGTTCCCTT
>NZ_CDSC02000358.1 GCF_001298715.1 Bathymodiolus azoricus thioautotrophic gill symbiont | reverse complement strand
TAGGTGTTATACGCCTGAACGCTAACATGCAACTCTTTAGATAAGAATTTCATCATGGATTTGTAATCGTCATCACTCATTGTAGTATTTTTTGTAATGATTTTTATTTGAGAGACAGAACCCTCAATCTGATTTATTGCACCTTTAAGTTGTCCTAACAGTTCTTGCTCAGAGTAACTGTCTGAGTCTATGAGAACTACAGGTATCTTGTTGTGACTAGGTCTTTTTGCGAGACTGTATAAAACAGCAGTTTTATTTTTTCGGTAGAAAAAACCCACATCGTCTGAGGGGCGTGTATCGTAAAACACAAAACCATTGGTCACCCCATTCGCTCCTGCTAGTCCATTTACTGTTGTTTCTTTATCCTTTTCATAACGATAAGCATATGAGCCTCTATTCGGACCTGAAGGGCTGTATGTCAACACGTTTGCATTGAACCTACTACTTAAATAACTCACAAGGCCTGCGTAATCAGATACACCATGTGTGGCATACCAATCTGCATTGCCATTGCCCATTTTTATGTTTATTTCTGCCATTGAAGCGCCATCAGGCAGTCGCCTTTCTATTTCTTTCAGCGCTGCCAAAGTAGTCTTAGAATCACTTGCTATAACACGAATCCTTAACTTACCTTCCAAGCCTTCTATCCGTTTATTTAGTTGTAGTTGTACCAAGCCACCCTCACCCACAGAAACAACAAGATGATAATTGTCATCTGTATAAGGATCAAACTGGGTTAATAGACCGTCTTTGTAGCCCCAGACAACTTTTCCTTCGTCAAGATGATAGCGATAGTCAACCGTTGTTCTGCCGTTTAATTCTATTCTTAACGAACCTAATCTAGAGCTGACCTTAGTTTCAATGCGCCTTTCTTTCAGTCCTATTGCGACATCTTTACCAAAATCATTGCCTGGATTACACCCTTTTATAGAGACTGTGTCAATGCTTGATTGAGCGGGTAAAACGCCTCTTAATGCAACAACATGTTCAACAATGTCATTGGCTGTTCTTCTTCCTATAGTTTTTAAGCTGTCGCTACCATGTCCATCAAATAGTATTTTGATATTATCTGCTTTTATTTTGTGTAATTTAGGTCCATGCACAATCCGGTAGCCACCATCTTTATCCATTTGAATCAGCGTGGAGTTTTTAAAATGTTTGCCTGCTATGTTTGCCGAACCCTTTTCTATAGCTGGATTATCTTGTAACTGAACAACAACATAATGTGTGTCCCTAGGGTCAGGAGAAACCTCGAACTGATTTGTTACTGTTGTCTTATCCCATACACTTAACGCTCGTTGAGATTCTGTAATATCACTAACAATCTCTGATGCCTTTCTCACACATACCTTAGCCCAAGCTTTGCGAGCTGCATTTTTCTCAAGGTTAATCTCATCTTGACTTAGCAACCTTTCAAATTCACTTTTAGCTCTTTCAATGCGTGTAAGCTGATCTCCAAGACTCAAGCCAGCAATGTCTTTTAACATATCTACGCTTACATCAATATCCAGCTCACCCTTATTAAATCTATTTTCTAAATGATAGGCAAGAGCATTCTCTGCATACTTGCGTGTCATTACGCTTAATTTATCAAACTGTTTTTGGTACTTTGTTTCTCGACCTGGTAAATGCCTGTCTAAGTCCTCAAACATTTTTTCAAAAATTTTCGTCTTTATGACCCCTGGTTCTAGCTCCTTAGCTCTTTGAAAATCTTCTTTTAATCTTCTTAAAAAAGTA
>NZ_CDSC02000080.1 GCF_001298715.1 Bathymodiolus azoricus thioautotrophic gill symbiont | reverse complement strand
GATCCAACAACTTAAAAACTGAAATAAAATTACTCTTCCCCGCACCATTCGCACCAATCAAAACATTAATCGGCTTCATTTTTAAATCCAGCGCTTTAATAGACTTAAAGCCTTTGATTTTAATGTGCGATAAATTGCCCATTGTTTGATTTTACATTTTTTCAGGGGCGGAGACACCCAATAAGCCCAACCCATTTTGAAGTATTTGCTGTACGGCAATAACAAGTTGTAGACGAGAGGCTTGCAAAGTTTTATTATCAATCAAGAACTCGCTATTGTTGTAATAACTGTGGAAATCACCCGCCAAATCACGCAAATAATAAGCCAAAACATGTGGCTCATAATTTAGTGCTGCATTCTTAAGCGTGTCTGCGTAACGACTAAGTTGTTTGATAAGTGCTTGCTCATATTCATTATCAAGTAACGCTAAATCTGGCACTTGATTGCCATCTGCTTTAGCAAGCACTGAACAAATGCGTGCATGGGCATATTGAATATAAAACACAGGATTTTCATTGGTTTTAGACTTTGCCAAATCTAAATCAAAATCCATATGCTGGTCGGCTTTACGCAAAATATAGAAAAAACGCGCCACATCATTGCCGACTTCATCACGCAATTCTTCCAAAGTGATAAACGAGCCACTGCGAGTGGACATAGAAACTTTTTCACCCTTTCTAATCAGGTTAACAAACTGTACTAGTAAAATTTCTAACTTGTCAGGATTGTAGCCAAGTGCCTGAATTGACGCCTTTACTCTAGCGATATAACCATGGTGGTCGGCACCCCAAATATTGATGATTTTGTCATAGCCTCGCTCAAACTTCTCAAGATGATAAGCAATATCAGAAGCAAAATAAGTATGCATACCATTATCACGCACTACGACACGGTCTAAGTCATCGCCAAAATCTGTGGTTTTAAACCAAAGCGCCCCTTCTTTCTCAACAATATGCCCTGAGTCTTGTAATTTTTTCACCGTTTTTTTACTCAGTCCGCTATTCACCAAAGACTGCTCAGAAAACCATTGTTGGTACTGGACACCAAACTCAGCCAAATCAATTTTAATATCGCCCAAAATACTATCAATCGCTAAATCAAAGATTTTTTTGTAATCGTGTCCCAATTGAGACTTGCAATTAGCAATTAAATCATCAATATGTTTTTCTTTATCACCGCCATCTTTTTCGTCTTTACAAGCACCATTAAAAATATCAAATTTTTCAATGCCCTTAATTGTTTTGGCAATATCAAAAATATAATCCCCTTTGTAGCCGTTATCAGGGAATTGTTGCGTTTCAACATAGCGCAAATAAACCGATGTTGCCAAAATATCCATCTGCCGACCCGCATCATTCACATAATATTCATTGTCAACTTCAAACCCTACGCCGCGCAAAAGATTAGCAACCGTTGCCCCATACGCTGCACCTCGCCCATGACCTACATGAAGTGGACCTGTTGGATTAGCAGAGACAAATTCTAACAAAACTCGTTGCCCCGCACCCACATCTGATAAACCATAATTTTTACCTTGTTTAATGATATTCTCCAGCACTAAGGCGTTTGAACCCTGAGACATAAAGAAATTAATAAAACCTGGACCTGCAATTTCAATCTTTTTCACCTCAGCAGAATCTGGGAAATTGGCAATAATCATCAAAGCCAATTCTCTCGGTGCGCACCCTGCCTGCTTAGACAACATCATCGCAATATTCGAGGCAAAGTCCCCTTGGGTTTTATCCTTTGAATGGTCAAGTCGAATATTTTCAGGTATATTCTCCAGCACGCCCTTCGCTTTCAACGACACCAACGATTCCATTAATAATACTTGTAATTGTTCTTTATTCATTTTTTTACCTTTATTTTTGATTAATCCAATCCCCAAGCAGCTGTTATCTTTTCAAAGTCCTTGTGGTCGGTTATTTTTCTGCGTGTTTTGCTTCTTTTTAAATAGTTTTTTAATTTTTGTATTAACAAAAAAATACTTACCAACATCACTCCAGCTTTTCTTATTTATTATTTGTATTTTAAATATAATTTTCTACCAATAACTTAAATCTTTTTTTGAAATTATGTAAA
>NZ_CDSC02000356.1 GCF_001298715.1 Bathymodiolus azoricus thioautotrophic gill symbiont | reverse complement strand
GCCACTATGGGATGCATTGTGCAAATTAATTGCCCGACATCGCAGGTTTCCAGAAGCTAAGTGGTCATTGGGAAATGATTCTCTAATTCAAATAGAAGAAGTAGCGAGTCAACTGGCTCCTAAAAGCCTAAATCTATTGAGTAAACGCCTGTTCTCAGATGCATATTTCTATGAAGTCGATGGGAGTCAGCAAGAAAAGCAAAAGAAACTATTTCAGATACGAAAAACCGCCATAGAAGATATCTTGAATGAAGGGGGTATTTCTCAAGTACTAGAGTTTGCTTCAACAGTTTCCAATACCCGCATTGTAGGTGAAGTTCTGGGAGCTTTGGATCAATCTGATTTTGATGCAGATCTTTTACCTGCTTTACTAGACAAGACAGATCAAAAGATTCAGTCATTAGTTACAGCCTATGTATCGCGTCGCCAACTCATGGGTAACTGGCAGTGGTTTGATGGTATTAACAAAACTGACTGGATGCCAAAGCAGATAGCTTTACTATTGTGCGCTTTGCCATTTGAGAAAAATGCCTGGGATAAAGTTGAACAATTGCTTGGTGAAAATGAAGGTTACTACTGGAATAACACCAATGCAAATACACACAAAATAAAGGATGGCACTGAGTACGCTCTCAGGAAATTACTTGAATTCGATCGACCAATAGCTGCTATTAATGGGATTTACAGAGACTTATCTGAAAATAGAGGTATTAATCCAGACTTAGCATGTGACGCTTTGTTGGCGGCATCAGTCAAATCTGAAAAGTCTTTTAGTGAAATTGACAGCTATCGGGTTGTTGAAATCATTAAGGCTTTACAAAAGAATGCTGTCACTGATCAAGATAAGCTTTTTCATATTGAATGGGCTTATGTGACTTTGTTTGATTGGGATAGCGATGGTTCTCCAGTTACCCTAGAAAATAGGCTAGCTTCTGACCCCAGTTTTTTCTGTGAACTTATTCAACTGATCTATCGATCCGAGGGAGAGGAGTCAAATGAAAATCCTTCCCCACAGCAGCGTAATATTGCTACTAACGCA
>NZ_CDSC02000349.1 GCF_001298715.1 Bathymodiolus azoricus thioautotrophic gill symbiont | reverse complement strand
TCTTTGCCAAGATGACTGGCAAGGACTAGTTTTTTAAATGGAAGTGTTGCACTTATGGGTTGAATTCGCCTCTTTTAAAAGTAACTTAAATTCAACAAAGTATATGATTGACTAAATAAACAGTGGTAGACAAATCCATACAAACTATCCTTATGACTCTAAAATTATATAAATATTATGAAAGCACCCTTATAAAAAGTTCCGCATACACCGGATGTCCGCCCTCTGGACAATAATTGTCATGCCAGACACCATGTTCACCAATTTTAACTCTGAAATGTATTGCAAATAATTTAGGATTAGAAGTGCTAAAATAACAATAGTTATTATCTACAGAATACGAGCAACAAAACCTTACAGTAAAGGTAGCAACAACAGGATCGCCACCCTCTTCATTAGTATCAGAAACTGTAATACTATACACGACAGTTCCTTCCGAACCTGCAGCAGCAGCCGAGTCATCTGTCAGAGTAAATGGAGAAGCCTTAAGAGTATCAATTGTAGAAGGTGGATCAGTGGTCCAGTGACCATGATCAATGCTTTTACTTGCAAGATCTAAAGTATAAGGTGTATCATTTTCTAATGTTAAATGTGTTGAAAGATCTGACATCGGCAAGTAACTCCTAAATTTATTTTTGCTTTAAAATTTTAAACACCCAACCTTATAATACGATTACCGAGTGTTGTGTTTAATTATATCACTTTTTAGAGACCTTTGCATAAATAGGAACAATCATCAGAAACCCACTTTTCACCCACTTGACGATTTTTTAAACACAGCCTTAGCCCTGCTAGGAAAAGGTTTAAAGAAATCGCCAATGGGGCAAAAATTAGATCTCTTAGATTCACATCATAAGTGCAACACTCAATTAGTCGGCCAAAGGGTACATTAACCACCCTTAATCCGACAAGAAAAAGGAGTGAAACATGCAAAAATATACACAATTGACCTACGAACAAAGATACCATATTTACCTGCTAAACAAACAAGGATATAACCAAACCTTTATTGCCAAATCAATGGGTAGAAACAAATCAACTATTTCTAGAGAATTATCTCGCAATACTGGCAAAAGAGGCTATCGCCATAAGCAAGCCAACAGGCTTGCTGGCG
>NZ_CDSC02000395.1 GCF_001298715.1 Bathymodiolus azoricus thioautotrophic gill symbiont | reverse complement strand
TTAATCGTTTGCAACAGTTGATAAGCACCAGAGCACTCACCTGAGGCATCAATAACATTGCCATGAGCAGGACATCCGCCATTACAAATAGGATTGAATTCACACTCAAAACAACTTGCTTTCACCTTGTTTTGATAGTTTTCTAATTGCGTTTCACTGTGTTCTGCAATTGCAGTACAGGTCTTTATCATGCCTTTTTTAGAAAAAGTAAACATACTCGTTTGGCATGCACCTGATGCGCAAACATTATCTTGCTCACCTGTCTTAATCGCATCTTCCAAATCACAAAATGGTGAAATCGCTAACTTGCTTTCAGGATGTAAGGCTTTGTAGCGCCTGTAAGCCAAATAGAATTTACCCATTGCCTTTGAATATTCAAGATGACTCACACCGATCTCATTCCAGTTTTTAACTGCATCACCCGTAGGGGTTAGTTTTTCAATATGGATCTTGTTAAGACTGATACGCTCTAGCCATTTAAAAAACTCTGTACTTGTCTTAAATGTTTTTGCAATATCCAAAAAAGGCTTTGCTGCGGTTATAGTCAGTGTAGGTTCAAAGCCATTAACAAAATATCTAGACTTTCTAAATCTTTTTATTTCTTGTTCAAAATAGCTATAAAAACAACCTTTTGCTAAATTAACACCCCTAATATCGACATCCCAAGATACACCTATTAAATCCGACTCAAAATAGGTTGCTAAAACTTGATACCACTCATCACGCTTTTTTTTACTAAAATTCCTTAAAACTACCAAATTAGTTTGCACGCCATGTAAAAAATTAATACCTTGCTTGTTGGCATTAAGTCCAATAATTAACCTTTCACATCTGCTTGGATCAATAAGTAACGGCTCACCGCCATGCCATTGCAATAAAACATTAGTCGTTACGCCAGCATCACTCAATTGTCTAGGTATAGACAATATTTGCTCATCAGACATGGTTGCTGGGTTCGGCGGAATAAAGCAATGTTGACAACGCAAGTTACATTTTTCAATAGGTCTAATATAAACAATTGTATCGATTTTTTTTGTAATCTTAGGGGTTGGCATTATCGATTCCAGTTGCCATAATCACAAAATGTTTCAGCAACACCTGTTATTGCAGAAAGTCCCGTTGTCTTAAGTTGCCATTGTTTGGTGCTCGCTAAATCTATAAAATTAGCACCCCAAGAGACATTTCTAATACCTGAGCTGCCTCCTAATATCGTTGTAATGCCATGTATTCTTAAGATGATCTTAGCTGTGCCTGTAACACTTCCTTGGGCGCAATCTGGTTTGTTGATTGTAGAAGTTAAAGAATTGAATGAGACGCTGCCCATAGAGATAAATTTACCAATGCCTAGCTTAATATCTTGTCCATTTAGATCCATATCTGAAGCATTTATAATAGCATGCCCGCCCATGTCAAAATCACCTCGCATTGCTCTTGAGCCATCTAATGATAAAAATTGCGAAAGTGAGAGTGGTCTAGGAATAGAGCTTGCACTTGTATCGTCATTCGGCGGCGCTAAAATTGTTGATCCAGGGTGTTGGGCAGCGATGTAGGGCGCTGCGAAGTCTTTATCGCTTTTTACTTTAACTGTAAAGGTCGTTGTGTTGCATTCTGTTATATATTGCGTGTTATAAGGGCTTGTGGTGGTAATATAGTTTAAGTAGGCAGTAGGCGCATTTTTAAGCACACTAATGGCATCATTACAGTTGTTTGTAGCGTCTGGCCACTCACCTTGATCAGCAAGATAACCGCTAGCGGCTGCTTGCATGTTTTCAATTTCTTGCATGGTTCTTTCTACATCTGTTTCAGCTTGTTTAAAAATATCTGCTTTAATGTCTGCTCTTATCTTAATCTGCGTCAATGCTGCAATAACTGCCAATACAATCATTAACTCTATCAAAGAAAAGCCCAGTTGCTTATTTTTCATCATAATGATAAGCCTGTTGCATACACGCCGATAAAAAATGCTATGCCTAGAAGAATAATAGCGTTTCTGGTTGCCAGCAGCAAGACAGATATTTTTTTTGCTTGTTTTTTGATTTGTAAATTCAGCGCCTCTATCATGCTCTTAACAACCTCACTTCTGATATTTTGGTTCTCAATTTCAAATATAACTGCCATTTGTTTTGACAATTTATTTGAAAGTGATGTGTTGACAATCGCTTGAGATAATGACTGTCCCTTACTGATGTAATCAAGCAGCTCATTACCAATATTTTTTTGTATTTGTTGATAAAAATTAACAATATCAATGTCTAAATAATTAATTCTTTTCAAAGTTGCATATATGGGTAAAAAATTCATAGCACTCTTTAAATCTTGTAAGTCGCCAACACTTCTCCATGGTTGTATTTTTTTAAGTTTATTAAACGCTTCTTTATTGATAAATGAAAACACAATCAAAGTGATTACCGCAACCAAAACAAAAACAATACTGCTAATATTGTTAACAATAAAATTTATCAAAGTAACCATGATTGGTTCTGCAATTTTCTTAACTTGAATAATTTTATTGTAAGGCTCTGCTAGCATAAACGACATGCCCAAAATCAAACCTATAGAAACCGCACTAAACACAACATTTGGCAATATATTGGCTTTATAAATTCCGACTGCCTCATGTGAAGATTTAAAATATTTTTTAGCCTCTTTAAAAGCTTGGGACATATTGCCAGCACCACCTGTTTGCAGCAAAATAACAATAACTTGATCAACATTCATCAAACTAAGCATTTGGGTCAATGAAAGCCCTTGCAGACCCCATATTTGAGTTTGATTTTTTAAATTTCTATTTTTTGGATAAAAATCTAAAATAGTGTCTACCAAAGACTGCTCTAAAGTCTTAGCCCCAGACAAATGCGTTGCCTCTAATGTTGATAAGACGATTAACAAATCTTCATCTTTAATAATCTGTTTAAGCGCCCCAAAATCTCTATTTTTTTTAATAATCTGAGACGAATTAATGGATAGCTTTTTAGCGATATATGCGTCAATATCGTTA
>NZ_CDSC02000352.1 GCF_001298715.1 Bathymodiolus azoricus thioautotrophic gill symbiont | reverse complement strand
GCTCGCCTAAGTTGGCATAAGCAACGCCACGATTACAAAAAACCTTAGATTTACCATCTTTTTCCTCTTCTGGAATAAGTTCAATAATTTGAGTACAAATTTCAATTTTTCTAGTGTGATTATCACTATCATCAATCTCATTAAGTTCTGCTCTTAATTCGTCAAGCGTCATTTTCTTAACATTTTTATCACTCATACAATCGCTCCTGTGCAAACAAATCCTGTACTCCTAATCCAAAAATAAAAACCAAAAAAACACACAAACCCCAACTGGTATAATGATTTCAACCAAAAAACAGTTTCATCCATTAGGTGAAAACCAAAGGCAACCAAGCCCAAGCCCCTCATTAACCAACCAAACATTATGTGTTTATGAGCATTTTAAACTACAAACTTGATACAACTAACGAACTTTTGACCTCTCGTATTGGGCTTATTACACTAGCACATACTATCCAAGTATTGGATTTATCAAAAACAATAGATCAGCACTTCCCCGCATTGGGCAGTAATTGCGCCCTTAAAGCCTCAACCTTTATTAATACCTTGATACTGAGCCAACATGAAGGTGGGCAGTGCTTATATGATACTACCCACATTGCCAAAGACAAGGCGCTACGCTTAACCACCAATCAAAGCGTGCCAACCCCACAGGCTATTGGCATTTGGCATTTGGCTTCGGCGTTTAGGCAAAGACAACCAAGGAATCAAAGCCTTACAAAAGGTCAATAAAACTGTGCTTAAAGCCACGCTTAATCATTGCAAAAACATCACCCTTGATATTGATGCCAGTGAAGTCATTGCCAATAAAGCTAATGCTCAGTGGACTTAATAAAGGCAATAAGGGCTATATTCCAATGGTGGGGCATATAGCCCAAACGGGGCAAATTGTTGCCACAGATTTTAAAGCAAGCAATGTTATAAAACACACACAATTTCAGACAACAATCTAAACTTTATTATTTAGAACAAGCT
>NZ_CDSC02000004.1 GCF_001298715.1 Bathymodiolus azoricus thioautotrophic gill symbiont | reverse complement strand
GCATCAGCAATGGCACTTAGATTAATGGCACTGCTGTTGGCTTTACCAAACACAACATAAGATTTACCTGCAGATAATTTGCCACTTGAATCAATAAAAAAGAACCCACAATCAAATCATCCAAGCCATCGCCGTTGACATCGCCTGCGCTGGAGACTGAGAAGCCACTTTGGTCGCCTGCCACCTCGCCATTAATAACAAAGCCACGATACAAAGCAACACTCAGCGAAGCCGTTGCTGGCTCCGATTCATTGCCATTAGTATCTGTATAAGTAATAGTAGCCACTCTGGCGCCGAGTTGTGAGGCTATATCGGTGTTTTTAAGTTGAATGGCTTCTACTACTTTTGCCACATCAGCAGGGTCAAAAGCACCTGAGGTTTTGCTAATGATTAAGGTTTTAGAGGCGTGTGTATAGCTATACTCTAAACCACTTACTGTGCCAATGGTTTTACCCGTTACTTTGGCAATATCGGCATTTAATGCAAGCTCAGCATCTAATACTAATTTATCGTTTGTTTCATTTAAGCCAGCACCGCCTAACACTACTTTAATGGTTTTAATATCCGTATCGGTGGTGTCTGCAATGTCTGCATCAAAAGCAACGCCTGTGGCGATTTGTATTGTGCCTGTGGTTACTGAATTACTAGATTGGATGCCTGCCATAGGATCTAAATC
>NZ_CDSC02000348.1 GCF_001298715.1 Bathymodiolus azoricus thioautotrophic gill symbiont | reverse complement strand
TAAATTCAACATGAATATTTAAAAAGTATTCATGTTGAATTTACAGAGTCGAAGAAATTACAGTGTCTCATTATAGTTGATAGTACATAATGCCTTGAATCACTAAAAAAAATAAAGCTGCAGAGTGAAGCGACACAACTTTATTTTGTCCGAGTGTATGCGTTTGTTAGCCCTTCTATGCTTCAACTGTAATCTCATTTGCAATAAGTTCAGCCTGTTTCAATACCGTCTCTGTCGCCAGTTTTTGCATATCAGGCGGATAGCCATATTGCCTGAGTGTTCGTTTAATAATCACTTTTAATTTGGCTCGCACACTCTCTTTTATGGTCCAGTCGATAGAAGTGTTTTGTTTCACCCGATCCGTGAGTACAACTGCCAATTCTCTTAATTTATCGTGCTGCATTAGCTCTTTGGCACTTTTATTATCGGCAACTGCGGTATAAAAGGCGTATTCAAAATCGGTTAAACCCAGCTCACTGGCTTCATTGTCCATACTTACAATGTCTTGACTTAATTTAATGAGTTCATCCATAACTTCAGCGGCAGTTAGCACCTTGTTGTGATATTTTTTAATCGCATTTTCCAACATTTCCATTAGTGATTTACTTTTTACCAAATTTTTTCTTGATCGAGATTTTAATTCATCAGTAAGTAATTTCTTCAACACCTCTAAGGCAACATTCTTATGTTTCATGCCTTTAAGCTCCAACAAGAATTCTTCTGAGAGAATGGAAATATCAGGCTTCTTGATGCCTGCGGCATCAAATATATCTATCACTTTTTCAGAAACCAAAGCCTGATCAATCACTTGACGAATGGTGGTTTCTATCTCTTCATCGCTACGACCTGATCCAGTTGAATTAAACTTGATCAAACGGGCTTTCACCGCCTGAAAAAAAGCCACTTCTTCTTTAACATCCATTGCCTGCTCATGAGGTATGGCGATCGCAAAGGATTTTGAAAGGGCGCTCACTTCATTGATAAAGCGTTTCTTACCGTCTTCCAAGCCTAGAATATGATCTTCTGCTGCTAAAATAAGTGATAGCTTTTTTGTGGTATCTGCGGCGAAATAATCTTCGTAAGCAAAACCATGGAACAACTGAGAAACCACTTCCAGCTTTTCCAGCATCAGCTCAACGGCTTGCTCCTGTAAAATAGTGGGGTCGCCTTTTCCACCTGCATCGGAATAAAAAGAAAGGGCTTTTTTAAGATCAGAGGCAATCCCCAAATAATCAACAATCAAGCCACCAGGTTTATCTTTATAAACCCGATTCACCCGTGCAATCGCCTGCATCAGATTATGTCCCTTCATCGGCTTATCAATATACAGCGTATGCAAACTAGGAGCATCAAAGCCTGTTAGCCACATATCTCTTACAATCACCAATTTAAGCGAATCATCAGGATGTTTCATTCTATCTGCCAGCATTTTCCTTTGTGCTTTGGTGGTGTGGTGTTTGGCAATCTTAGGGCCATCTGATGAGCTAGAGGTCATTACCACTTTAATCACGCCTTTATCCAGATCATCACAATGCCACTTAGGCTTTATCTTGATAATTTCAGCATACAAATCAGCGGCAATACGACGACTCATGGCAACAATCATGCCTTTACCATCAGACACTTCTTGCCGCTGTTCAAAATGGCTGACAATATCCTGAGCAATATTCTTAATGCGGTCTTCGCTACCGATTAACGCTTCTAACTGCGTCCATTTTGCTTTGGGTTTTTGTGTATCTGTTAAATCATCCTGTACCAGCTCATCATCCAACTTTTCAACCAGTTGCTTGCCTTCTTTGCTTAAATTCACTTTAGCAAGGCGACTTTCATAATAAATACGCACCGTTGCCCCATCTTCCACCGCCTGAGCAATATCATAGACATCAATATAATTACCAAAAACAGCCGGGGTGTTGGTATCGGTGCTTTCTATTGGCGTGCCAGTAAAGCCCAAATAGGTGGCATTGGGTAAGGCATCACGCATATATTTGGCAAAGCCATAGACGACTTTTTTACCCATCACATTACCTTGTGCGTCTTTATCATCAATGGTTTTTGCCTTAAAGCCATACTGAGTGCGGTGGGCTTCATCGGCAATTACCACGATATTTTCCCGCTTCGACAAAGTATCAAACACATTGCCCCGTGTTCCATCAGGTAAAGAGGCAGGCTGAAATTTTTGAATGGTAGAAAAGATCACCCCGCCCGAGGCGACTTGTAATAATTCTTTAAGTTGATCGCGGCTTTCAACCTGTTTAGGCTCTTGGCGTAGTAACTGCGTCGATGCGGCAAAGGTATCAAATAACTGATCATCTAGATCATTGCGATCGGTAATCATTAGAATCGTAGGATTATCCAGCGCTAGCACGATCTTTCCTGTAAAAAACACCATCGACAGTGACTTGCCACTGCCTTGGGTATGCCAGACCACGCCACCTTTGCGGTCGCCTTTAGGTTGGGTTTTTACCCCAGGCATGCCATAACTGGCAGGGTCTTTCATCACCTGACTAACGGGTGTTTGTTTTTCTAGCGTATGTCCTGTTGCCCGAAGTGTCGACTCCACCGCCCGATTCACCGCATAATATTGATGATAGGCGGCTAGTTTTTTAACCGTTTCAATCGTTACCACACCCGTTTTTGGGTCTTCAGTTTTAGACTTCTCAAACACAATAAAATGGCGAATTAAATCCAACAGGGTGGCTTTATTCAACATCCCTTTAATCAAGGTTTCCAATTGGCTGACCAAATTGGATGCTTCTTCCTTTCCATCGGCGGTTTTCCACGCCATAAAACGGCTCAATTCTGCTGAAAGTGAACCCGCCTTGGCTTCCAGACCATCCGAAACAATCATCAATCCGTTGTAGGTAAATAGGCTGGGAATAGTCGCCTTATAAGTTTGTAGTTGTTTATAAGCCGATTTAACTGAGGCGTTTTCATCGGCGGCATTTTTAAGCTCAATCACTACCAAAGGCAAACCATTGACAAACAACACCACATCAGGGCGTTTATTCACGCCGTTTTCAATCACGGTTAATTGGTTCGCCACTACAAAATCATTGTTTTCAGGATTGGCAAAATCTACCAGCCAAACCAGATCACCGCGTTGGTTGCCGTCTTTTTGA
>NZ_CDSC02000283.1 GCF_001298715.1 Bathymodiolus azoricus thioautotrophic gill symbiont | reverse complement strand
CTCCCTTGTCAGAAGTAGTCCTTGACTCCTAACGAGCAACTCCCTTGTCAGAAGTAGTCCTTGACTCCTAACGAGCAACTCCCTTGTCAGAAGTAGTCCTTGACTCTAACGAGCAACTCCCTTGTCAGAAGTAGTCCTTGACTCCTAACGAGCAACTCCCTTGTCAGAAGTAGTCCTTGACTATTAACGAGCAACTCCCTTGTCAGAAGTAGTCCTTGATGGTCTAACGAGCAACTCCCTTGTCAGAAGTAGTCCTTGATGGTCTAACGAGCAACTCCCTTGTCAGAAGTAGTCCTTGACCGTTACAAGGGAAAAAATCCAAACCTATCTCATTTTCCTCATTTACTTGTTGCAATCTGGATTTTACCAGATTTAACCGACAGTATTATTTCTAGTGAGTATATACAGAAGTAATGTTGTGTATATACAGAATATAATTTACATAATATATAATGAAATAGTTGTTCTTCCACCTCTCATACAGTTGTGTTCTATATCATCAAACTAATCAATGTCTTACCAGAGTTGTCGGTCCTTTCACTGCCTCATTATATGATTGCATGTATATGAGCGAGTGTCTGTGTAAGTGATTACATGTATATGAGCGAGTGTCTGTGTAAGTGATTACATGTATATGAGCGAGTGTCTGTGTAAATGATTACATGTATATGAGCGAGTGTCTGTGTAAGTGATTACATGTATATGAGCGAGTGTCTGTGTAAATGATTACATGTATCTGAGCGAGTGTCTGTGTAAATGATTACATGTATATGAGCGAGTGTCTGTGTAAGAGCAAAACAAAACTTGTTTCTCTAATCATTAGTTGGCTTGATTTATATTCCTATGGCAATATCCATAAAAACCTGGATGAGGTAAATGTATGTGACTGTCCTCCAATGTATATATAAATTCAAATTCAAATTCAAATTCTTTATTGATATGAAATCCAACAAAGGATTGTCATCAGCAACAACACAATCAACAGACATACACAAAACATGAAACAATTAAAAACAAAAAGTAGCATTAGGGCTGAGGAGGCAAAAAGTCACTATAACCAACTTATAACAAATACAATATAAATACACTAATATGAAAGTAACTCAAATATTAAGGTTACTTTGCATTGCTCTTAAGTAACTTATTTCTCTCACTGTACATTTCAGTATGCAAGAATTAATGTCTAATTACAAAGTTACCCACTCGAAGTTTTTAAT
>NZ_CDSC02000191.1 GCF_001298715.1 Bathymodiolus azoricus thioautotrophic gill symbiont | reverse complement strand
CAGCTGGCTGGCGTATAAATTCAGCATTATTTGGTAATTTTTTTAACCAAGCGTTAAGTGTTGGCTCTAAATTATAACAATGCGAGCAGTAATACCAAAATAACTCACGCACTTCAACTTTATCACCCGTAACAGTCTGAACGGGTTTTTCTAATACTATGTAATCCATTCCCGCCTCATAATCAGCATATGCAGCAGCATTGAATACAAACAATAAGATAATTAATATTTTTTTCATGATTTGTCCCTTCCATATTCTAAGATTTGAATATTATACGATTTTAATGGTGTTGTAGTTGCAAATAATTGCTGATAAGTTCTCTTTTCAAGCGGATGCACACTCTCTGGATTAAGTTGCGCCAATGGTGCTAGTACAAAATTGTATTGCAAGATATCATCTCTAGGTAAATTATTTGTCTTATCAATCACTTCATCATATAACACCAAATCCAGGTCAATTTCCCTAGAAGAAAATTTTGGTTGAGACCTGTCCCTGCCTTGGTTATTCTCAATTGTATGCAGTACGCTAAGCACATCAACAACACTTAAATCTGTTGTCGCATTTACCCCCATATTGTAAAAATCAGCGCCTTCAAACCCTATCGCATTACTTTCAAAAATATCGGAACATACTACATCAAAAAAATTAAGCCGTAAGGCATCTAGCGCTTGAAAAATATTTTTCCTGCGGTTTTGGTTTGAGCCAATATTAATGTGGATATGGGCCATTTGTATGATTATGAATAATTAGCGTGACTACGCTCAATAATCACACCCACGCCATTAGCACCAGTCACTGCTTCGCCTTTGTTGAGTGTGAGTTTTACTTTTTCCACGCCAAATTCTTTGATGATAATTTGCGTGATTTTCTCTGCCAAAGTTTCTACTAATTGAAATTCACTACCCTGAACAAATTCAATGAGTCGTTTAGACACTGCCTTGTAATCAAGTGTCTGATCAATATGATCAGTCTCACTAGCAACTTTAATATCGGTAGACATCTCAATATCCAAGGTGATATCTTGACGGATTTTTCGCTCCCAATCGTAAATTCCAATTACACAATCAATTTTTAATCCTTGAATAAAAACAATATCCATAGTATCATCAGAGTCCTAATATTTTTTACAATAAGTTTGCTATGTTACCTATTTTGATTATCGCTGGCTATCTAATCGGCTCACTCTCTAGTGCTATTTTAGTTTGTAAGTCCTTTGGTTTACCCGACCCACGCACCGAAGGCTCTAACAATCCAGGTGCAACTAATGTTCTGCGTATTGGCGGTAAAAAAGCTGCCGCTATCACACTTATTGGTGATGGGCTTAAGGGTGTTATTCCAATATTGATTGCACGATATTTAGGGGCTGATTTATTAACAATGACGCTAATTGCATTGGCGACTTTCTTGGGTCATGTTTACCCAGTTTTCTTTGGTTTTAAAGGTGGCAAAGGTGTGGCAACCTTCTTAGGTGGCTTATTTGCCTTAAACTATTTAATTGGTTTAAGTTTTGCGCTGACTTGGCTTTTTGTTGCCAAAGTGCTAAAAATTTCTTCATTATCTGCATTAATCGCTACTCTACTAACGCCTGTAATTTTTTACTTTTCAAGCGCCAAAGACCTAGAGTCCACTTATGTTGTTACTTTAATATGTGTTTGGATATTTTATACTCACAGAAGTAACATTACCCGTATGCTATCAGGTGATGAAGGTAAGATTAAGCCCTGATATTAACGCCCTTTTTAAGCAAGTAAAGCGACATTGTAACCAATATAACGATCATTGCCAGTAACATTGAAAGTGATATTGTAAAATCAACAGTGCTCACACCTAAAAGCCCCAATCTAAAGCTATCAACCATATAATAAATGGGATTAAACTGACTGACAATTTGCCAAGATTCTGGCAGAATTTCAACGCTATAAAACATCCCACCAAGATAAATCATCGGCATCAAAATAAAGGTTGGAACAATGGATATATCATCAAATGATTGCGCAAATACCGCATTAATAAAACCCGCCAAAGAAAACAAAATAGCCGTTAATAAAAAAATCATTAAAGTAATTGAAATTGAGTAAATCTCAAAATCAACAAAGAGCAAAACTGTAAAAAACACCCCCATACCAACCACAGAACCACGCGCAACACCGCCAGAAACATAGCCCAGCAAAATTACCCAATAGGGCACTGGCGAGACCAATATTTCTTCAATACTGCGGTTAAACTTCGCCAAAAAAAACGAAGCTACCGTATTTGCATATGAGTTCTGAATAACCGTCATCAAAATAACGCCCGGAATAATAAAATGCAAATAATCCACGCCTTGCATCAGTCCAATGCGTTGCCCCATCAAGCCACCAAAAATCAATAAATAAAGTAATGTCGTAATAATCGGTGGGAAAATCGTTTGCACCCAGATGCGTGAAAATCGTAAAATTTCTTTAATAACAATGGTTTTATAAGCAATCCACATATCTTATACCGCCTTGTTTGTTAGATTCAAAAACAGTGTTTCCAAACGATTCTGTGTGCTACGAATATGCTCAACACTAATGCCTTGCTTAGATAGGCTTTGCAAAACATCAGTAATATTTATGCTAACTTCTAATGTCACTTGTAAAGAATAATCATCCAATCTTTCACAGCTAAATTGCGCTTGCTCAATATTGTCTGGCAACACACTTAAACTTTCTAAAATCAAAACTTGATGCGATACCTTGGCTAACAATTTTTTCATACTGGTTTGCTCAACCACCTTACCTTCATTAAGAATTGCGATATTACGACACAAGGACTCTGCCTCTTCTAAATAATGTGTCGTTAGAATAATGGTCACACCCGAGCGATTAAGCTCTTTTAAATATGACCACATAGAGCGACGAATCTCAACATCAACACCTGCAGTCGGTTCATCCAAAATCAATATTTTTGGCTGGTGAACGAGTGCCCTTGCTAACATTAAACGACGCTTCATGCCACCTGATAAAGATTTAGCCATATCTGTGCGTTTATCCCAAAGTTGCATTTTTTTGAGCAAAATCTCTGTTTGGACTTTAGCATCTGTACGCGAGATACCGTAGTAACCTGCTTGATTAATCAGTATTTCTTCAATAGGTTCAAACAGATTAAAATTAAATTCTTGCGGCATCAAACCAATCAAACGCTTAATATCATTTACATAGGTATTTTGATTGAGTCCTAATATTTGAATATCGCCCTGAGTTTTATTTAACAAGCCACAAATAATGCCAATAGCTGTCGTTTTACCCGCACCATTACTACCCAAAAGTGCAAAAAAATCGCCTTGCTCTACCGACAAATCAATACCTTTTAAGGCATAAAAATTATTGGCATAAATTTTGCTAAGTGATTTAATGGTAAGTGCAGCTGACATAGGCAAACATTATCCGTTAGTTTTGATGATTTATGCGATAATTACACACTTTAAAAAAGTGCACATTTGCTTATGTCTGAAATTAAAAATATACAATTACCCGATATTGGTGACTTTGACGAAGTTGAAATTATTGAGATTTTAGTATCTGTTGGCGATACAATTGAAGCAGAAGATAGCATAATCACTTTGGAAAGTGACAAGGCATCAATGGAAATCCCAACCCCTTGGGCGGGTGTAGTCACTGAAATAAACATTGCCCTAGGCGATAAAATCAAACAAGGCGATGTGCTTTTAGCACTTCAAACTGAGCAAGACAACGCTGATACAAGTGAAGAATCAGTCGCAGAAGTAATAGATATTGAACCAAAAATCATCCCTGTAGTTGTACCCGATATTGGTGACTTTGATGAAGTTGAAGTGATTGAAATTCTTGTCAATGCAGGCGATGAACTATCAGCAGAAGATAGCATAATCACTTTGGAAAGTGACAAGGCATCAATGGAAATCCCAACCCCTGTCACAGGTAAAGTGATTGATATTAATGTCACATTAGGCGACAAAATTAAACTAGGTGATTTAATCCTTAACATTGAAAGTACAGGCGTTGAAATAGTAGCAACAAAAGACACCGCGCCAGAGCCAGTCTCTACACCTGCGTCCGCTCCTGCGCCAAAACCTGCAAGCGCAACACCACCACAAACCTTAGATCAATCAGTATCAACAATACCTAAGGGAGCCTCTCATGCCTCCCCCTCTATTCGCAAATTGGCACGAGAATTAGGTGTGGATTTGTCCAATGTCACTGGCACAGGGCAAAAAGGCAGAGTACTAGACGCTGACCTTAAGGGTTATGTAAAACAAATTATGGCATCAGGTGGTATGGGTAGTGCGCTACCTAAAACGCCACACATTGACTTCTCTAAATTTGGTGAAACACAGACATTAGCATTATCCAGAATTAACAAACTCTCAGGTAAACATCTAACTGCCTGCTGGCTCAATATTCCACATGTGACACAGTTTGATGAAGTCAATATTGACAAAATGGAGGCCTACCGACAAGCGCAAAAAGCACAAGGCATTAAACTAACGCCATTGGTATTTATTATGAAGGCGGTGATTCAAGCACTTCAATCTCATCCACGCTTTAACGCCTCATTGGATGAATCTGGTGAAAACTTAATCATCAAAAAATATTTTAATTTAGGTATCGCTATGGATACGCCAAATGGCTTAGTAGTACCCGTGATTAAAAATGTTGAACAAAAATCTTTGCTTGAACTTGCCACAGAGTTGGGAGAGACTTCTGCCAAAGCGCGTGAGGGGAAACTCAGTCCTAAAGATATGCAGGGCGCAGGTTTTACCATCTCCAGTCTTGGTGGTATTGGCGGTACGCAATTTACACCGATTGTCAACGCACCAGAAGTTGCTATTTTGGGCGTGTCTCGCTCAGTCAATAAACCCATTTGGAATGGCAAAGAATTCACGCCAGAATTAACACTCCCACTAGCCTTGTCTTATGACCATCGAGTTATTGACGGCGCACAAGGTGGTCGCTTTATGGCAGAACTTAACAACATCTTAAGCGAGGCAAATTATGATTAAAACCCAAGTTGTTGTTATCGGCTCTGGCCCTGGTGGTTATACAGCTGCCTTTCGTGTTGCTGATTTAGGCAAAAAAGTAGTGCTTGTCGAACGCTATGAAAGCTTAGGTGGTGTATGCCTAAATGTAGGTTGCATTCCTTCAAAGGCACTATTACATACTGCAGAAATTATCAACGAAGCTAAAGAAGCTAAACACCTTGGCGTTACCTTTAACAAGCCAAAGATTGATATTGACGCTGTACGCAAAAATAAAGACGATATAGTTAGTAAGTTAACGGGCGGTATCAAAGCCCTAGCAAAAGCAAGAGGTGTGCAAGTCGTTACTGGCTATGGTAGGTTTATCTCCAATACTCAAATCAAAATTGATGCTACTAACGAGGTTATTGAATTTGAACAGGCTATCATCGCTGCTGGCTCGCGTGTTACTAAAATACCCGCCTTCCCGTTTGATGACCCGCGCGTCATGGACTCAACCGATGCGCTGGATTTAGAGAATGCGCCAAAACGCTTGCTCATTGTTGGTGGTGGTATTATCGGTTTAGAAATGGCAACTGTTTATGAAGCACTTGGTAGTGAAATCACTGTGGTTGAGCTCTCAGACCAACTCATCGCAGCAGCAGATAAAGACATTGTTAACCCACTATTCAAACGCATTAAAAAACAATATGCCAATATTTTCTTAAGCACCGAAGTTACCAGTATGAAAGCACAAGAAGACGGTATTCAAGTCGGCTTTAAAGGCAAAAATGTCCCAGAGTTTGATAGCTTTGATAAAGTCTTGGTCTCTATCGGGCGCACGCCTAATGGCAAACTCATTGACTGCGAAAAAGCAGGTGTGCATGTTGATGATTGGGGTTTTATCAATGTTGACAAGCAAATGAAAACCAACATCTCAAATATCTATGCCATCGGTGATATTATTGGTCAACCAATGCTCGCCCACAAAGCCGTTCATGAAGCCAAAGTTGTTGCTGAAGTTATCTGTGGACACAAGTCAGGTTTTGATGCACTCGCCATTCCATCTGTCGCCTACACCGACCCAGAAGTCGCCTGGACAGGGAAAACTGAAAAAGAACTAAAGAGCGAAGGTGTGGAATATGAAGTCGGTAAATTCCCTTGGGCAGCCTCAGGTAGAAGCCTCAGCATCGGTAGGAGTGAAGGCGTATCAAAAGCCATATTCGACAAACACACCCACCGCATCCTAGGCATGGGCATCTGTGGCACCAATGCAGGTGAGCTCATCGCTGAACCCACCCTTGCCATTGAAATGGGCTGTGATATGAGTGACATTGCACTCACCATCCACGCCCACCCAACACTGAGCGAAACCACTGCTTTCGCTGTTGAAATGGCAGAAGGCACGATTACGGATTTATTACCACCAAAGAAAAGGTGATTTATTTTTGAATATGCCAAAAATAAAAGACATTCCTGAAGTTGACCGCCCTAGAGAAAAATTACTCAAAAAAGGCTCTAATGCCTTATCTAAGACAGACCTTCTAGCCATCTTACTTAGTAGTGGCATCAAAGGTATCAATGTCCAAACCTTAGCCAAAACTATTATTACCAAATTTAATAAGGATTTTCTCAATATCACCATTGATGATTTGTTAGCAGTTAAAGGCATTGGACAAGCCAAAGCCTTACAAGTTTATAGCGCAGTTGCCCTAATAAAGCGTTTTTACCAAGAGCAAAATAGCACTGATTTAATAATCAAGAATGTACAAAATGTATTGACACTTGCTTTTGATATTAGAGACAAGAAAAAAGAACATTTAATTTGCCTACACCTTGACAGCCGTAATGCACCAATTAAAAAAGAAACTTTAAGCATTGGATTGTTAGATAAAAGTCTTATTCATCCACGAGAGATTTTTTCCAGCGCTTTGAAAAATAAAGCCGCCAATATAATTCTTATTCATAACCATCCAAGTGGCAACCCAACTCCTAGTAGACAAGATAAACAAGTTGCCAAAAATATCGGCAAAGCAGGGCAAATAATGGGTATTGCATTATTAGATTTTGTCATCATAGCCAAAAACGGGCATAATAGTTTTTACCAAGAATTAAAACATAATAAAACCATTGATTATATGGGGGATGGCTTTCAAATGGGAATATTTGATCAGTTTGAGACAAAGAAGTCTATTTATAAAAATGAACCAAAATTTACCTTTATTGATTTATTCGCAGGTATTGGCGGCTTTCATTTAGCCGCTTCAAATTTAGGAGGAAAATGCGTTTTTGCCTCAGAATTTGATGAAAATGCTCGTAAAACTTATCAAGCAAATTTTTTAAAACATAATAAAGATTTATTTTATTCAGGGAATTTTGCAGGCGATATTACCAAAGTAGATGAAAAAAATATCCCTAATTTTGACTTTTTATTTGCAGGTTTTCCTTGTCAACCTTTTTCTGTTGCTGGATATAGGTAAGGCTTTAAAGACAAAGGCGGTAGGGGTAATTTATTTTTTGATATTGTTAGAATTTTAAAAGAAAAAAAACCAAAAGCATTTATTTTGGAAAATGTAAAAAATTTAAAAACTCATGACAAGGGCAAGACAATTAAAGTTATTTATGATGAATTACAAAAACGGTTCTTTCAAATCCTGAGTGGGTAACCCCATTTAAAATAACACTCTACCACACACTCAAAAAGGACGGTTAAAAAATGCAAGAATCTATTCACCCAAGCACTCG
>NZ_CDSC02000344.1 GCF_001298715.1 Bathymodiolus azoricus thioautotrophic gill symbiont | reverse complement strand
CAGGATATAATACCTTCTAGAATTTATTATTTTGAGCGAGTTAAACTTAACCTAACAATTCTAAGTAAAAATAAAATAAGGAGTGCCACACTTTTATTTAAAAATAACTCGCTTAATTAGTCAAAAACCCTTATGTATAAACTATTATTTTCTTTAAAAGCCATTTTTTATAAAGATAACAGAGAAATAAAGGGTATTTGGATTCTAAATAGTATTAAAAAAAAGGGGGCTTTGCAAATTACCCCAATCCAATAGAACAACAACCCTCTAATCAACCAACAAAAAACCTACAATGCCTTGGAAGAACACCCAACAACCCTCTTGAAGATGCGCCATAAATCCCTATCAGAACTGAATAATGTGGTCTTACTAAAGTATTATTAGATAAAAGTGTATTGGAATAATGTCAAAAACTAAACTAGAATTTGTTTGTAGAGAGTGTGGTGTAACGCATCCTCAATGGGCAGGGCAGTGCTTAGAATGTCAGGCTTGGAATACCTTAGAAGAAGTGGTTATATCTAGGGATAACGCTTCAAAACCAGAAATCTTGCAAGACTTGCCACCGTCAAAAGTACAAAAATTATCAGACATTAGATCTGAAAGCAAAGCTAGATTAACAACAGGATTAAGCGAGCTTGACCGTACTTTGGGTGGTGGTTTAGTAGATGGCTCTGTGGTACTCATCGGTGGTGATCCAGGCATCGGAAAATCCACTCTTATTCTGCAAGCAATGGCAGTAATTAATAAAGAACACACTGCCTTATATGTCAGTGGCGAGGAATCTGCACAACAAGTTAGCGACCGTGCTGTGCGTTTGGGTATCAAAGAAGATGTGCTGCTACTTAACGAAACACATTTAGAAAAAATCATCAAACTCGCCAAAGAAATTAAACCAAAAGTTATTGTCATTGACTCTATTCAAACCATGGTGACAGACGGTTCAACTTCAGCACCTGGCTCAGTAACGCAAGTGCGAGATTGTGCTGCGCAACTCACGCAATACGCCAAGCAAACCAACACCATTTTACTGATGATTGGACATGTAACCAAAGGTGGTGCGCTCGCAGGGCCGAGAATTTTAGAACATATGGTGGATTGTGTTTTGTATTTTGAAGGCGATGCAGGCGGGCGTTATCGTATCATTCGTGCGGTAAAAAATCGTTTTGGCGCAGTCAATGAAATTAGCGTATTTGCAATGAGCGAGACTGGACTTAAGCAAGTAGAAAATCCATCAGCAATATTTTTGTCTAATCAATCTACACCATTACCGGGTTCGATGGTGATGGTAACGCGTGAGGCAACCAGACCACTAATGATTGAGCTCCAAGCCTTGGTTGACCAGTCCAGTGGCAACCCTAAGCGTGTTAGTGTGGGTTTAGACCAAAATCGTCTTGCCTTGCAATTGGCTATATTGCACAAACACGGCGGTATTGCAACTTTTGACCAAGATGTGTTTATGAATGTTGTGGGTGGTGTTAAGGTTAGTGAAACTGCCTCAGATTTGGTGGTGATGCTTACTATTATGTCGAGCCTAAGAAACAAAGTTATCCCTAAAGATTGGATTGCCTTTGGCGAAGTTGGTTTAACGGGGGAAGTGCGGCCTGTTTATAATGCTAGTGAGCGTTTGGCAGAGGCACAAAAACACGGCTTTAAAATTGCCATTATTCCTAAGGCAAATACCCCTAAAAAACCCATCAAGGGTTTGAAAGTTGTTCCTGTGGAATATCTCTATCAAGCACTACAATATATGTCAGAAAATACCTAGTATAATCCTTAACTTTATAGCAATTTAGCCCCAGAATGAGCGACAATAATCCCACGGAAAAACCGACTAATTTTATTCGTCATCAAATTAACGAAGACTTAGATTCTGGTCTACATAGCACAATTCAAACACGCTTTCCACCTGAACCAAATGGCTATTTGCATATTGGACATGCCAAATCAATTTGCCTAAATTTTGGTTTAGTGCAAGACTATAAGGGTAGGTGCAATCTACGCTTTGATGATACAAACCCCGCTAAAGAAGATGTGGAATTTATTGAATCTATTAAAAATGATGTTAAATGGCTGGGTTTTGAATGGGATGGCGAGATTCAATACAGCTCTAATTATTTTGCAAAGTTTTATGAATATGCGATTGAGCTGATCAATAAAGAATTGGCATATGTTTGTTTTTTAAATGCAGAACAAACTCGTGAATATCGTGGTACTTTAAAACAAGCAGGTAAAAATAGCCCTTATCGCAATACATCAGTTGCACAAAATTTAGAACTGCTTGTTAAAATGAAAGAAGGAAAATTCTCAGAGGGTGAGTGTGTGTTGCGCGCCAAAATAGACATGGCAAGTCCGTTTATGTGTATACGTGACCCAACACTATATCGTATTCGTTTTGAAAAGCATCATCAGACAGGCAACGAATGGCGTATCTATCCAATGTATGATTTTGCCCACTGTATTAGTGATGCGATTGAAGGTGTTACACATTCGCTTTGCACGCTTGAATTTCAAGACAATCGTCGTTTGTATGATTGGATATTAGAGCATTTAGAGGATTTCAATAAACCTAATCGCCCGCATCAATATGAGTTTTCACGCTTGAATTTAGAATACACAGTAATGTCAAAACGCAAATTACAACAATTGGTAGAAGATGAGTTGGTGTTGGGTTGGAATGACCCACGACTACCTACCATTTCTGGGCTTCGTCGTCGTGGTTATACGCCCGCTAGTATTCGTGATTTTGTTGAGCGCATTGGTGTTTCTAAGGTTGACAGTATGACCGATATGAAAATCCTAGAAGACGCTGTACGCGATGATTTAAATGTTGTTGCGCCACGCACGATGGGTGTTATTGACCCTATTAAAGTTATTATTGAAAATTACCCTGAAAAACAAGTTGAGACTCTCAAAGCGCCTATCCATCCGCAAAATGAAGATAGGGGTAAGCGTAATATTTTCTTTTCTCAAGAGTTGTATATCGATAGAGCAGATTTTAAAGAAGTGGCACCGAACAAAAAGTTTAAACGCTTGGCCATTGGTAAGGAAGTACGCTTGCGTAATGCTTATGTGATTAATGCCACTTCATTTGACACTGATTTTGATGGCAATGTGACCACTGTGTATGCGACTTATGATGCAGACACTTTAGGTAAAAACCCCACAGATGGCAGAAAAGTTAAAGGCGTCATTCACTTCGTTGAAGCCAGTACTGCTTTTAAAGCAGAATTCAGACTATACGATCGATTATTCACACTTGAAAACCCCGGGAAAAATGATCACTTTGAACAATTGCTCAACCCAAAATCCTTAGTGGTAACTTACGGCGTAGTGGAGTCAAGCATGAAAGACGCTAAGGCTGAATTAGCCTACCAATTTGAGAGAGAAGGGTATTTTTGTCGTGACAGTGAAGCGAGTGACAGCTTGGTCTTTAATAAAACAGTTGCTTTAAGAGACACCTGGGGTAATTAAG
>NZ_CDSC02000343.1 GCF_001298715.1 Bathymodiolus azoricus thioautotrophic gill symbiont | reverse complement strand
GCAACCGAAATTAACTTTTCTAAAGAAAGTTACGGAATGGATTGGCTTGGAAAATCCTACGCTCGACTTTTGGCAACTGACGAAACTACTACCCTTTTAAAAGAAGATGAAACTTTTAACCAAAAGCCTGAAAACGCAAACTCTGAAAACCTACTCATAAAAGGCGACAATTTGGAAGTGCTAAAGCACCTAAGTAACGCCTATTACGAAAAAATTAAAATGATATACATTGACCCGCCTTACAACACAGGCAGTGATGGCTTTGTATATGCAGACGACCGTAAATTTACCAAAGACGAACTACAAGAATTGGCAGGTATAAGTGAAGAACGAGCCAAACGCATTTTAGACTTTACCCAAAGCAACAGCAACTCACATTCTGCTTGGTTAACTTTTATATACCCAAGATTATATATTGCAAAACAACTACTTAAAGATGATGGTGTTATTTTTATTTCTATTGATGATAATGAAGTGGCACAATTACGACTTTTAATGGATGAGATTTTTGGGGAGGAGAATTTTGTAAATAAAATTGTTTGGAAAAAAAACAGCAGTGGGAAAACAGTAAGTGAAAAATATCCTGAAAATATTGATTATATTTTAATGTTTTCAAAAAGTGGACATTATGAATTAGAAAATATTTACAAACCTTTGGCAGAATCAACAATTAAAATGTATTCAAAAGATGATAATAATGATGGCAGAGGGAAATATAGACTATATCCACTTCAAAAAACAGGTTCTCCAGGTCCAGAAACAACTTATGATTATGTAGATAATAGTGGGAAAATATGGAAATGTCCTAAAAAAGGATGGAGAATCAATAAAAACAAAATGAAATCATTAGAAAATGATAATAGATTATATTTAAAAAATGACAAATTAAATGAAAAAGCTTATTGGAATGAAAGAGAAAATGATGGGCAAATAGCAGATACATTATGGGATGATATGCCTGAAAATAATGTAGGAACAGCAGAAGTTGATAAGTTGTTAGGAAAAGCAATTTTCACTAATCCCAAACCCACAGGATTGATAAAAAGATGTATAAAGACAATTATTAAACAAGACGATCTAATCCTTGATTTCTTTGCAGGTTCAGGAACAACCGCAGATGCCGTAATGCAACTCAACGCAGAAGACGGTGGAAACAGAAAATTTTATTTTAGCACAACTACCCGAAAACATAGACCAAAAGAAAAACAAAACCGCTTACGATTTTGTAAAAGATGGGTTAAAAGTAGCAGAACCTACCATTTTTGAAATAACAAAGGAACGCTTAATAAGAGACCGCTAAAAAAATACAAGAAGAAAACAAAGACAAAGATTTATCAAATCAAGATTTAGGTTTCAAGATATTTGAAACAATGCCCATTTGGGACGATTACCATTTTGAGGCAGACGAATTAGACCCACAACAAACGCTACTTTTTGATGAAAGCAAACTCACCCCAGCAGACATAAAAGCCTTACTCATTACTTGGAAAACCTATGATGGTGTTTCGCTTACAGAAAATCTACAAGAAACAGATTTAAACAATTACATAGCCCATTACAGTAGTGGCAAATTGTATTTAATGGACAAAGGGTTTAAAACAGAAAATCTTAAAACATTATTAGAAAAAATAGATAGCGACAAAAAGTTTAATCCAACGACTGTCATTGCCTTTGGTTACCATTTTGAAAGCAAAAATTTGCGCGAAATTAGCGAAAACATCAAGTCTTATGCCAATAAAAAAAGCATTGATGTTGACTTTATAACGCGA
>NZ_CDSC02000336.1 GCF_001298715.1 Bathymodiolus azoricus thioautotrophic gill symbiont | reverse complement strand
AAAAAACAAGCAGTAAAGACAAACAACACCATAATATTGGATTTTTTTCATTTTACATTTAACTGTTATACTCTATATAATCATTAAAAATTATAAAATAAAACTATTTTTAACGGTTATAATGGTAAATTATGGCAAAAACTTTAGAAATATTTGAAAACATACAGCGCCTGCGCAAGCGTTATTACCAAGTCTATCAAGGCAAGCAGGCCTTATTGGATTTAATTTCAGAAACCGAGGTTGGAGAGCAAGTTTACAACTCGAACGCCATCGAAAACTCTACACTAACGCTAGGCGATACCGAGAAAGTTTTATTACAAATTGATTTAGACAAATATATTTCTGAGCGAGAGTTGTTTGAGGCAAAAAATCTTGCTAGAGTGGTGAACTACATTAACAAAAAATCCACACAATCAGAACTCACTTTAGAAATTATTTTGTTACTACATCAAATGTTATTAGTCAATATTGATGATGACTCTGCTGGTAGATGGCGAAAAAAAGACGAATGGGTGCGTGTTGGCAATCATATCGCCATTGCCCCTGAAAAAATTATTGCCGAATTACACAAAATATTAGCCACTTACTTTGCCACAGATAACGAGCATATTATTAAGCGTATTACTCTGTTTCACTTAAGTTTCGAACAAATTCATCCCTTTATTGACGGTAATGGACGGATTGGCAGAGTGCTAAATAATTACCTACTAATGCGTGATGGCTTTGTGCCGATTAACATTAAATTTATTGATAGAGCGGATTACTACACCGCCTTTAATGAATTTAACGAATCAGGAAAAACCAAAACTATGGAAAACATTATCGGCAAAGCACTCACCAATAGTTACCACAAACGCTTGGCATATTTAGAAGGCAAAGACATTGTCTCTCTGGTAGATTACGCCAAAAAATACAAAATATCGCATTCTAATCTTATCAACAAAGCCAAACGCCAAACCATTGAAGCCTTTTCAGAGAAAGGCAAATGGAAAATTGCCGATGAAAACAACCAGTAAGCCACGCTTATCAGTTTGACAATATTGTAGGACCCTGTAAACCAGAT
>NZ_CDSC02000339.1 GCF_001298715.1 Bathymodiolus azoricus thioautotrophic gill symbiont | reverse complement strand
ATTACATTTTGTGCATGGGTGCTGACTTCTTAGATTTTGATACCTTAAGATTTTGAGAGTTCTTTGCTGATTGTTTGAAAATAACGCTTCGGACATGACCCCATGTACGACCCTGCTATATCCAACAACAAAAGTCTTACAAACATTTAATTTGTTTGTGGATATTTGCATTCTCATTTGATATTTGACATATTATTTAACTTGTTGAAGGCAGTCAGTATTTGGTATCTGACATAATATTTAACTTGTTGAAGACAGTCAGTATTTTGTAGATGTAGAAGAAGTAATTGTATGGTTTAAAATAATTTATTACAAATTTTAGCCCTATTGTATAGATTTTTCATTTTGTTGTTTAGGAATCAGTAGAGTTACCCCTAACACATCCAGAATACTATGAAGAAATGGGTATAAAACCTCCAAAAGGAGTCATATTGTATGGTCCACCTGGAACTGGTAAGAATACATATTATTTTCACACTTTATGAATGAGTTTTAGTTAATTTAAATTAGTAAATTAATCAACTTTGAAGATAAAAAATCTAATTTGAAAAAATAGTTGTTCATAGTACAATGCATAATACTATGTATTTATATATAATATGGTACCCAGTATTTGCAGTGAATTACGTACTGGTATTTATTCCATGTTAAAGTGTTCATGGTGAAATGCACTGTCCACAACTTTGTATTTTATTAAAATATAAAAAGTTTACTTGAAAAAAAAAACTAACATGTTTGATATAGTTTGGCAAAAACTACTTATTTGCATTTAAATATTGTAATTGGAACTAATTATACAAAGTTTTTGTTAACGGATGTTAATTTTTATATAACCAAAGATGATGTAGAATCTAACAAATAAAATACATGACACATTATTTCAATATATTTTGTATTTTAGGTAAAACATTATTAGCAAAAGCTGTCGCCAATCAGACATCGGCAACATTTTTGAGAGTTGTTGGATCTGAATTAATTCAAAAATATTTGGTAAGTTTGAAAAGGTATCATTAAAAAGGAAAATCAGTGGTACAAATAACTTTAGCCAACTACAGGGGTATAAAAGGGATTACTTCCCTTGATTTTCAAAACTGGAAAATATATTGACACTGTTCAGATCAAGGAAAGATTTTTTTTTAAATAACACAGCATACAGTTGTTTCTTTTATGAATTCGCCATTAAATCCTTGTTGGTTAATTAAATGACTGTTTTGTACTATAATAATCAATTGGTGAAGTAAACTTTTGTCAAATCTTTATTGTTCATGATATCAGAATATGGCTGATCAGATATTGCTGGATTATTGACATGGAGAAGTGCGAAGACATAAAATAGAAGATTTTAATTGATATTCTGGATAATAGTGAAAATACAAATAGTCTCTCTCACATATTTAAAGTGGAAGAAAGTTGGATCAGTTGCTTAACATTTGTGCATTTTGTTGTATTTTTTTTACTTAGTAATTTCCTGTCTGTATTTTTCAAAGATTTGATCAAGCTCTTATGGTTTCTGAGACAAAAGAGATTAAATGGGACCAAAAACCCAGAATAATATTCTGTTTTTATATTAAGTCCAATTTGTTTGAGTTTATTCCAATAAATACCGTTGAAAAATTCCTCTCTGTAGTTTGCAACAGATTTGTTGTAGCTCTTCCTGTTTCAAAGATATGAGGGAACGAAAAGAGACTGATGTCCAAAATTTTAATTTATATTTTGAAGTCTGATTTT
>NZ_CDSC02000265.1 GCF_001298715.1 Bathymodiolus azoricus thioautotrophic gill symbiont | reverse complement strand
ACGAGAGTAGATATTTGGCGATATAATTGAAAGGATGCCAATGAAGTTAACCAACCTGTTTAGCCCTGCATATTTAGGATCACCACATGCAAAATACCGTACTATCTCATGAATTTATTAGAAATCTACTGCCAAACCTGTACCTACGACACAGGCAACAACCTAACCCACCTCTCACACCAAGCAAACAGCAGCACATGGCAACAAAACCTCACCGTCCACCCAAACAACAACCGTGGCACCGAAACCCAGCAATCCACCACCGACTTTGATGCCAATGGCAACTTACTAACCCTTGACAACATTGGCACTCTAGATTGGCACTACAACAACACCCTTAACCAACTCAGCAAAGCGGACAAAAACACCACCACGCAATACTATGTGTACGATTACCAGGGCAATCGAGTTCGTATTGTAGTTGAATCTAACTACCAAGTGCAAAGCCAAAGAGACTACCTGCCTGTACTAGACATCTCAACCAACCAAGCAAAACAACAAGCCAACACCCTGCACATCGGCACCCACATTTTGTGCGAAAGCAGTAAAGACAACACTCAAACCCGCTACCAACTCACCAGCCACCTACAATCTAATGCTTTGGAGTTGGATGACCAAGCCCAAACCCTTAGCTATGAACACTACTACCCCTATGGGGGTACTGCTATTATCGCTGGCAAAAACAAAACCGAAGTGCAACAAAAACGCTACCGCTACACAGGCAAAGAAAGAGACGACAGCAGTGGCTTGTCCTACTATGGTGCTAGGTACTTAGCCCCTTGGCTGGTAAGGTGGATAAGTCCTGATTCGGCAGGGGCGGTTGATGGCTTAAATTTGTATGCTTATGTGGGCAATAATCCGCTTAAATATGTCGATCCTACAGGGCATGTTAAGACCACATCTAAGCAAAAGAATGCAGAGGAAGGCGCTGTTGGGGGCGTAGAATCAATTCCTGAAAAATTTAGAGTGGACAGAGATGCGCTGTCATACTCAAATCAAGAAATAAATCAAATGCAGACAGACATTTTTCAATCTAGTGTTTTTGAAAAATTGGTTGCATTAGATTCTTCTAGCCGGAAATATTATCTTAAAGAATTTGACTGCCAATACTACTTAATGGATCAAAAAATAGTGCAATTACGAAAGAGTGTAAAAAAGTCTATTACTGATATAGAAAATACTGGAATCCCCTATACCAATGCCTTAATACAATTTAGAACAAGCGAGGAATATAAGGATTTAGTCTTTAACAAATATAAAGTTGCCAATTGCTCGGAATGTTCGTATGTTATGCTGAGTGAATTAGGGAAAACTTATCCTGATATGACAGTGGAATACCTATCATTTACAGGATCTGATCATGTCTTCAACTTGATTAATCGCGATCAATCTACTTCCATATTTAAACCTGAGGCATGGAATGAAAATTCTTTAGTGGTAGACGCATGGATAGGAAATGTTTACACCAAAAAAGGATTTTGTATTGCAAATACAAAATTACCTTATTATGGCATTAGTAAAAATATTACAGGTATCACTCAACATATAACAAAATATGCCAAAAGCGGGGTAAGTTATCGTACATACAAAAAACGCAAAATTACATCAGAAATAAATATGTTTGAACCTATTCTATTAGCTCAACCCAAATAGATGACAAAAATAGCACACTTCCTTGCTGTTCTTATTTATGCAAAGGAAGACCTTTGCATTAAACCAAAAAAACCACCACTCAAACTAAAAATAACTCAAATTTATCATCAATTTATGGTAAAAAAAATTTTATAAAAACATGCGCATTACAACCACTCAAGAACAAACCTTTGCTGGTAGTTTCATCAGTATATCAAATACTCAATTGTACCTGTCCAGTTTCACCACGTTGTTCCAGTTTGAGCATTTGAACTAATGATTCTCAAACCACGCACAATCGTCATTTTAAGGGTTTGAATTTTTGCCTCAAAAAGCTAAAAAATAAAAATTCAAACCCTTAAACTCCCCCTAAATTAGGGT
>NZ_CDSC02000337.1 GCF_001298715.1 Bathymodiolus azoricus thioautotrophic gill symbiont | reverse complement strand
CACCTAATGAAAAAACTTCTAATAGCCATTATCGTATTTGGATTGTCACTATTTTATTGGGCAAACAGCATTAAAGTCATTGAGCCGATTGTTTATCATATACCGTCAGGGGTTAGTGTTACCGCTATTGCGAACAATCTTGAAAAGCAGGGCATTATTCGCTCAAGTTTTTTTGTGCGTGTAATGGCTAAATTTTTTGGTTCTTATTCAAAACTAAAATCTGGTTATTATGATGTAGTGCCAAATATGAGCACGATAGATTTGCTTGATGATTTTGCATCGGCAACAGTAGCAACCCGCAATGTTACTTTGGTTGAAGGTAAAACTGCGCTTGACTATTACCAGCAACTTGAAAGCAATAAGGCGCTCAAGTCCAATGGTTCATTTGTAAGAACGATGCAAATAGCGGGCATTCAACCACCTTATGAAGGGGGTTTCTGGCCAAACACTTATCGCTTTGAAGTGGGTGATAGTGTCGCCAGTATTTTTAGAAAATCTAATCAAATCCTAAGAGGAATATTAGCCATTGAATGGAAAAAACGCGACAAAAACCTGCGTTTTAGTAGCCCAGAGCAAGCGTTAATATTAGCATCATTGATTGAAAAAGAAACCGCGCACAATGCTGAAAAATCACACATAGCTGGCGTATTTGTGCGTCGTTTGCAACGGGGTATGCGCCTGCAAACTGACCCAACCGTTGTCTATGCTTTGGGTAAATCATATCGTGGCTATTTAACACGAAAAGATTTAAGAGTTAATAGCCCTTATAACACTTATCGAAACCATGGACTACCTCCAACGCCGATTGCCTCAGTTGGCATTACTTCATTGCGTGCAGCGTTGCACCCTACATCAGGCGATAGTTTGTTTTTTGTTGCTAAAAAAGACGGCACTCATGCTTTTGCACGCACTTATGAAAAACATAAAAACAACATTAGAAAGTATCTAAAATAAGATTTTTGTATAACCATCTATTTATATGCAAAAGTCTCAGGGTAATTTTATGCAAGGAAAATTCATCACCATTGACGGCGTAGAAGGCGCAGGAAAAAGCACACAAAGCGATCTTATTTATCAATATTTGGCAGATAAAGGCATTAATATTAAACGGACTCGTGAACCAGGGGGGACAGAAATGGGGGAAAAGATTCGCACCTTGTTATTGAGTAATTCCACAGGAAAAATGCACGCTGATACTGAATTAATGTTGATGTTTGCCGCCAGAAACGAGCACATTCAAAACAAAATAATACCAGCATTAGCGCAAGGTGACTGGGTGCTTAGCGATAGATTTAGCGATGCTTCTTATGCTTATCAAGGTGGCGGGCGTGGTTTAAATATGGCGCGTATCTCACAGTTAGAAAGTTGGGTGTTGCAGAGCTTTACACCCGATATGACTTTTCTATTAGATGTGCCTGTTGAGATTGGTATGAAGCGTATAGAATCCAGAGGTGAAAAGGACCGTATTGAGCAAGAAAGCCTAGATTTTTTTAATCGTGTGCGTAATGTCTACATTGAGCGCTCTAAACAATATCCTGATCGTATTAAGCTTATTGACGCATCACAAAGTGTTGAAAATACTTTGAGCCAAATTCAAGAAATTTTGAAAATGCTATGACACTTCCTTGGCACCAAAACGCTTTTGCAAAACTTAAACAGATGATTGATCAAAACCATCTGCCACATGCGCTGCTGATCACAGGCATGCTGCGGATAGGAAAATTTGAGTTAATGCAGCAACTCGTTGGCGTATTAATCAATAATGACAAAACCATAGACAAGGATAATGTTCGGCAAGAACTAGACACTTCTGTATTGATTAGGCGCTCTAACTATCTTAATATGATTTATTGTCGCGCGGGTGAAATCAACCCAACAACTAAGAATCGCTCTAAAGATATTCGGGTTGATCAGATTCGCAAGTTTTGTGAAACATTGGGCAAAACTGCCAACGAATTGCAAATTGGTGTTATTTTTTATGCCGATCAAATGAATGTTAATGCTGCCAATAGTTTGTTAAAAACTTTGGAAGAACCTAGGAAAAATACTCTGATTATTTTACTGGCACACAATGCTAAAAGCCTACCTGTAACGATTGTTTCTCGTTGTCAAAGTATTCATATTGGCCCTGCTTATGATCAAGCAACACAAGCATGGATTGAACAACATATTGAACATAATGAAGATTTTGATGTGGCGCATTTGTTAGAAGCCGCACACGGTGTGCCTTTTAAAGTGCTGGATGAGTTCTCAGGTGATAGATTTATTCATTATCAAAAATGGCAAAATCAATTATTAAATATTGCCATCCACCCAATGACAATTAATCAAACAGAGGATTTTGATGGTGTTGAAGTTGAAGTGTTGGATTGTTTACAGCATTTAGTGATTGAAGGTATTCGGCTTAAATCACTCAAGCGTGAAGGGGGTTTGGTTGAGCTTAATCAAATTATCATGGCGGCAAAAATCGATTTTTTGTTTAAATTATTAAACGATGTTTCACATGCGATTAATCTATCAAAAACCAATGCCAATATTAAATTATTATTGGATAATATACTGATTGTATGGTCACACATCACCCACTTAAAAACCTATCCACAGATTTTGGAGAATAAACAATGACAAACTCAGAACAACTTTTCAACGAAGCACAACAGGTGATTCCAGGCGGGGTAAATTCCCCTGTACGAGCCTTTAAAGGTGTGGGTGGCACACCGATATTTTTTACCCGTGGCGAAGGCGCTTATTTATTTGATGTTGATGACAATCAGTATATTGATTATGTCGGATCATGGGGGCCGATGATTTTAGGTCATGCCAACCAAAGTGTCGTAGCGGCAGTGGAACAAGCTTTACACAACGGCTTAGGCTTTGGTGCGCCGACGCAGATTGAAACACAACTGGCAAAAAAAGTATGCCAGTTGGTACCCTCTATTGAGCTCGTGCGTATGGTCAGTTCAGGCACAGAAGCGACGATGAGCGCTATTCGTTTGGCACGAGGATTTACAGGGCGTGATGACATTGTTAAATTTGAAGGTTGTTATCACGGACACTCAGATTCATTATTGGTAAAAGCAGGCTCTGGCGCATTGACACTTGGCGAGCCTAGCTCAGCAGGCGTACCAGCGGATTTTGCCAAGCACACCTTAACGCTTGAATACAATAATTTAGCACAAGTCAAACAAGTGTTTGCTGAAAAAGGCAAAGATATTGCTTGTATTATCGTTGAGCCTGTTGCGGGTAATATGAACTGCATCTTACCCGTTGATGGATTTTTGCAAGGTTTGAGAGAAATCTGTGATGAACACGGCACGGTGTTAATTTTTGATGAAGTGATGACTGGATTTAGAGTCGCATCAGGCGGCGCACAAGAAAAATTTGGCGTCACGCCTGATTTGACCACATTAGGAAAAGTCATTGGCGGTGGATTGCCAGTCGGCGCCTTTGGCGGCAAAAAAGCCATTATGGAGTGTATTGCCCCTTTGGGTGCAGTTTACCAAGCAGGTACACTCTCAGGCAATCCAATGTCAATGGCAGCAGGTCTGGCAATGTTAGAGGCGATTGATGCAGATAAAAACCTATATGCAAATTTAGAACAAAAAGCCCTTAAATTAACCAACGGCATTGTAACAGCAGCACGAAAGCATAATATTTCAATGACTTCTAATGTTGTCGGTGGTATGTTTGGCTTGTTCTTTACAGAGGTCGATACAGTGATAAATTTTGAGCAAACTTGTGCCTGTGATGTTGAGCGTTTCAATCAATTTTTCCACTTAATGTTAGCAGCAGGCGTGTATTTGGCACCCAGTGCGTATGAAGCAGGATTTGTTTCAACAGCACATAATGATGCTGATATTCAAAAAACCATTGATTTGGCAGACAGTGTCTTTGCTAAACTATAATTTTATATTGAAGTAAAGAAGGCAGTGCTTTCAAAACAACCCACAATCTACCCCCAAAAAAGACAACCAAGCCACCACTTTACTCAAAGAAGTCT
>NZ_CDSC02000330.1 GCF_001298715.1 Bathymodiolus azoricus thioautotrophic gill symbiont | reverse complement strand
GATTGTTCTTTGGTTTGCCACACAAAACTTTGTTTTGAATTAAACCCCGTACTGACCACGATAAGTTTCAATGCGTTTGATGAGTGCTTGGTCACTGCCTTGCTTTAAGTAGTCAACAAGGTGTGATAAATTAATAATGCTTAATACTTGAATGCCAAAATTTTGTTCAACTTCTTGAATGGCTGAAGTCTCGCCCTTGCCTTTTTCTTGACGGTCAACGGCAACAATCACACCTTTGGCTTTAGCGCCATTTGCATCAATAATATCCATCGCCTCACGGATCGCAGTGCCAGCGGTAATGACATCATCAATAATTAGAATATCACCTGCTAGCGGATGTCCGACAATATCACCACCTTCACCGTGTGTTTTGGCTTCTTTGCGATTAAAACTATAGGGCACATTTTTATTAAAATTGTCGTTGAGTGCCATAGCGACTGCGGTGGCCAATGGGATACCCTTGTAAGCAGGTCCAAACAATACATCAAATTCTAGTCCGCTTGCTTGGATCGCTTGTGCATAAAAATTGCCTAATTTTGAAAGATGTTCACCCATGTTAAACGCACCTGCATTGAAAAAATAGGGGCTAATGCGTCCAGATTTTAATGTAAATTCTCCAAATTTTAATGCGCCAATTTCTAACATAAAATCTACAAAGTCTTTTTGGTATTGCTCCATGATTTTCCTATAAAATTATTTTAATGAAGAGAATTATAACGGCTAATGTTAATGGCATTCGCGCAGCTGAGAAAAAAGGGTTTTTTAACTGGGTAAAAACTCAAGATGCAGATGTGGTTTGCCTGCAAGAAATTAAAGCGCAAGAAGACCAGTTGGATGAGCGATTTTATCCAAAAGAATACCATTGCTATTACCAAAGCGCCGAGAAAAAAGGCTATTCTGGCACGGCAATTTTCAGCAAACAAGCGCCCACTCAAATCATTAAAGAAAGCCCGTGGGATGATATTAACTTTGAAGGGCGATTTATTCAAGCTGACTTTAAAGATTTTTCGGTTATTTCAATTTATATACACTCAGGCAGCGCCAAACAAGAACGCCAAGATTTAAAAATGGCATTTTTGACTGAGCGATTCATGCCTTACTTACAAGAACTTAAGGCAAGCGGTCGCAAGGTAATTATTTGTGGTGATGTAAATATCGTGCATCAGGAAAGAGACATTAAAAACTGGAAAGCCAACCAGAAAAACTCAGGTTGCTTGCCACAGGAGCGCGCTTGGTTAGATGACTTATTCTTTGAAGTCGGTTTTATCGATGGCTTTCGTGAAGTTAATCAAGAATCACACCAATACACTTGGTGGAGTAATCGTGGACAAGCATGGGCAAATAATGTCGGTTGGCGCATTGATTACCAAATCCTCACACCAAATCTCAAAGGCACGGTTAAAAGCGCCGATATTTATAAAGATGAACGATTTTCAGACCATGCGCCACTTATTATGGAGTATCAATTATGAAAAAAATTATAGTCATATTGTTAATTTTCTCACACGGTGCTTTATCCTTACCAGGGGATGGGGAACTTGTGGCTACGCCTTATATAAAAGGCACTACTTACAATCAGATGGGAGCATACCAAGAGGCTGTTAGTGTTTTTAAAGAAGTTTTAAATACTGAGCCCAATAACGACAAGGCATACTATCAAATGGGTGTCTCTTATTTGGCACTTAAACAACAAGATAAGGCAATGAATGCTTTTGAAAAATCTATTGAAATTAATCCTAAAAATCCCAGCTCTTATCTCAATATTGGTCTAATTTATTTCAAGAAAAAACAATACAAAAAAGCCTTAAAACTCTATCAACGCGCCAACAAAATCATGCCTAATAATCAGGATTTTTATTATAACATGGGTGTAATTCAAGAAATACTTGGCAAAAATACCAAGGCGATTGAAATGCACAAAAAATCTATTGAAATTAAACCAAAATTTTCCTCGTATTACCATATGGGTATTATTTACGGTAAATTAAAACAACATCAAAAAGCACTTGATGCTTACCAGAAAGCTACCGATATCAACAATTTAATTGCTGAAATTTATTTTAGAATAGGGCGTACTTACGAAATCATGGCGCAACACCAAAAAGCTATTGACTCTTATCAAATAGCAGCAAGTCTTGATCAAAAAAATCCTATTAATTATGAAGAAATAGGATTTAACAACATGGCATTAGGTCAATACCAAGAAGCTATTGAAGCCTATCAAAAAGTTGTTAAAATCAAGCCTGATGATTACATGTCGTATTACAGTATCGCAAATTCTTACTATGAACTACACTACAATAAAGATAATGCTTATGGCACTAAAAGCTACAACAACCTATACGAGTCCATCAAGGCTTACAAACAAGCGATTAAGATTAAGCCTAGTTTTAAAATTACTTACATTAATTTATTTGAACTGTCATTGGTTCAAAATCAAGCCTTTGAGCAAGATTTATTAGTTAAATTTCAACATAACTTTGCCAACAATCGACAAGCGATGATGGAATTCGACATGTTGAGCACACTCAAAAAAATTGACACAACAAAGCAATTGCTTAATGAGAAGCAGAAGCAGAACTTTAAGGATAAATACAAAGGCATACACTTTAACAATTGGTCGTGGCGTGAAATTGAGCAATGGATTAACACTAAAACTAGCAGTAAAGCGACACTAGAATCTGCACTTACATTTTTCAAAACTTTTGATAAGCCTAACAATTAAACTCCATGAGAAAAATCCAAAGTTTTGTTAAACGCTCTGGCAGACTGACTGCTTCGCAAGAAAAAGGATTGACTGAGTTGTGGGATGATTATGCGATTGAACCACAAGGTGTATTGGACTTTGCTAAGATTTTTGGCAATAATAATGATGTGGCATTAGAGATTGGTTTTGGCAATGGCGATACACTGGTGGCAATGGCACAGGAAAACCCAGAGTTAAATTATGTGGGCATTGAAGTTTATGAAGCGGGGATTGGGCGCTTGATTAATAGTGCGTATATCAAGCAGCTAAGTAATTTGAAAGTGATGAGGGGTGACGCAGTTGAGTTCTTAAATGATAATATTGCCGATAATTCTTTGGCTAGATTTCAGTTATTTTTTCCCGACCTTGGCACAAGAAAAAACACCATAAACGCCGAATTGTACAACAAGATTTTCTAAGTTTATTAACTAAAAAATTAAAAATTGGTAGTATTTGCCACATGGCAACGGATTGGCAAGATTATGCGCAGCAGATGATGGAAATGTTAGAGGCAAATAAAAACTTTAAAAACACTCAAAGCGCCCATACATACACCCCGAGACCTGAGTTTCGCCCTTTGAGCAAGTTTGAAAAACGCGGTAATAAATTAGGACACGGCGTTTGGGATTTAATTTTTACTAATAGGTAACTAACATGCTATTTCCAATTTTTGTTATTGCAACACTTATAGAATTATATGTACTGATGACAGTCGGTAGCTCGATTGGTGCAGGCAATACGGTTTTGCTGGTTATTATCACGGCATTTATCGGTTCTTACTTATTAAAACAACAAGGGCTTTCTACACTAAAAAAAGTACAAATAGCGGCTGCTCAGGGAAACAATCCATCCTTTGAAATGTTGGAGGGTGTGGTGATTATGGTATCAGGTATATTGCTTTTAACGCCTGGATTTATCACAGATACTATTGGTTTGTTGGGGCTGGCGCCTTGGAGTCGAGCATTTTTTCTGACGCATTTTTTAGAGAAAAATGCCAACCGAGTTTTCACCACAACGCAAACACAAAAGCCAAGAGAGAGGCAAAAGACAATGAAAAACGATGACACCATTGAAGGTGAATTTTGGGAAGACTAGAAGACGCTCTTGAAACACTGGATGATTGGCTAAATTACCAAGAAAACTTGCATACAAAAGAAATTGATTTAGGGCTGGAACGCATCCAAAAAATTTATCAAAAACTCTTCCCGCAAGGTGTGCTTTTTAAAGTCATCACAGTTGCAGGAACAAACGGCAAAGGCTCAACCATTGCTTTTATTGATAACATCTATCAACAAGCAAATATCAAAGTTGCTAAGTTTACCTCGCCACATATTCTTAAATACAATGAGCGCTTTGTAATTAATGGTGTGCAAATTAGCGATAAGGCAATATGCACAGCATTTGAAACAATTGAACAAGCGAGGGGCAATACTTCTTTAACTTATTTTGAGTTTTCTACTTTGGCAGCACTCATTATTTTTACCAAGGAAAAGGTGGATATTGCCGTGTTAGAAATCGGGCTAGGAGGGCGACTTGATTCTGTCAATGTGGTGGATAGCGATGTGGCTGTGATTACTAACATTGAGCTTGACCATATCGATTATTTGGGTGACACGCGTGAAAAAATCGGTTTGGAAAAATCTGGCATTATGCGTAAAAATATCCCATGCATCTGCGGTGATTTGAACCCACCAAGCACAATTACCCAATATGCCAAGCATTGTGGCGCATTGCTAAGCTTTGTTGATACGCCTTATCTTGGTAATATTGGCTTGTCAGGCAAGCATCAACAAACCAACGCTGCACTTGCTATTGAAGCGGTTAATAGATTACAACCTGTATTCTCTGTCAATCAAAATCAACGCGCTCAAGGCATTGAAAAAACCAAATTATCGGCTCGCCTCCAAGTCAAAACCATTAATGACAAAACTGTTGTATTGGATGTTGCACACAATGCAGCGGCAGTCCAAACCTTGGCTGATGAACTTAAGAAAAACAAACAGCCGACTATCGCTATTTTTTCTGCACTACAGGATAAAGACATCAAATCAATGATTGATATTATGACGCCACTTGTTGATAAATGGTTGTTACCTCCTTTGCAAATTAGTCGAGCAATCGCTATGCAAGATTTAACAAAAAAATTTAGTTTATCAAGCAAAATCAAAGTTTGCGACGATATGCCATCGGCAATTCATCATGCGTTTAACACCAAACAAGTTGGGCGTATTGTTATCTTTGGCTCTTTTCACATTGTTGCCAATGCACTCAAAGTGCTTAGATAATGCATGATAAAATCTTGTAAAATCGCCCATAAACAACTACAAAAACAATAATGGAAGAAATTAGCGCAAATATTAACGAAACAATTGGATTGTTAGTTTGGTCCGATTGGCTAACAATGATAATTTTGCTTGTCTTTATTGGGCTTGGCATTAAGCGTGGATTGGTCGTAGAAGCAGTCAACTTATTATTTTTAATAGTTGCTGTCTTTGGTGCTTGGTTGTTCTATGAAAAACTCTCCCATCTGGCAATCATTAGATGGTCACTAGACTCTCACCAATCGCAACTTGCTGTTGCTTTTGGCATTATTTTTGTTGCTGTTTTAGCAATCAAAATAGGAATGTATAAGTTAATAGCCATTTCATCAGAGGGTAAAAGCCCTTGCACACTCAACAAACTTTTTGCTTTATCAGTGCTTCTCACACTCAACTTATTTGCCAGCTGGCATTGCACCAGCTCTTTTACTAATTCTGAGGTGATGGCATATTTTGTTAGTGATATTGCACTGCGAATTGAACTGTCATTTATTCTCATATTCACCGCTATTACTGGCACTGCTTTACTGCTAAAACATATATTTAATATTTCAATCAGTTCACATGAGCCTTGCTTTTTGGCATCATTTTTTAGAATTATTTTAAATGGCTTACATAGCGTTGGTGTTACACTCAATGCGCGTGAGACTAGTACCCCGATGCGCAAAATATGGGGTGCTATTGTTGGATTGCTCAAGGGCTTTGTGCTTATTGTTGCGCTCATCTTAATATTGCAAAATATTGACTTTATATCCAAACAAGTTTTTTGGATTGAGTCTCAAAGCCTGTTTAAAGCCTTTCAAGATATGGCTACAAGCATTAGACCTGAATTAGCAGACTATCTATTATTTATCAAAAAAAATTAGGAAATAACTTATGTGTGGCATTGTTGGAATTTTATCTACTACTAAAAAAGACACAGCAATTTATATTTATGATGCGCTAACCATTCTTCAACACCGTGGACAAGATGCTGCGGGTATTGTTACCTCTCACAAAGGTCGTTTTTATATGCACAAATCAAATGGCTTGGTTAGAAACGCTTTTAGGTCTAAGCATATGGCTGGACTGTTGGGTGATATGGGTATTGGACATGTGCGTTACCCAACTGCAGGCAGTTCTTCTGGCGCAGAAGCACAACCTTTTTATGTAAATTCACCTTACGGCATTGCATTTGCACATAACGGTAATCTTACCAATACTAAAGAATTAGAACAAGAATTATTTGAACAAGACTTGCGTCATATCAACACCAATTCTGATTCTGAAATTCTACTAAATGTGTTTGCTAGCGAATTAGGAAAATTAGAAAAACAACGCATTAATGAAAAGGATATTTTTACCTCAATTACTCAAGTGCACAAACGGGTGCGTGGTGCTTATGTGGCAGTTGGTATGATTCCAGGTTATGGTATTTTTGGCTTTCGTGACCCAAATGGCATTCGCCCACTTATTTTAGGAAAACGCACCACGAATGGGGGTACTAAATATATGCTTGCTTCAGAAAGTGTCGCACTCACCGCATTAGGCTATAAAATTACTCGAGATATTGCACCTGGTGAAGCAATTGTTATTAATAGACAAGGCAATATTTTTACACAACAATGCTCAAGCGTAAGCAAATATTCACCGTGTATATTTGAGTTTGTGTACTTTGCTCGCCCAGATTCGGTGATTGACAATATTTCAGTCTATAAATCACGCCTTAGAATGGGTGAAAAATTAGCAGCAAAAATTCAACAAGATTGGTCTAGTGAAAAAATTGATGTGGTTATCCCAATTCCAGATACTTCGAGAGTATCAGCACTACAGCTAGCGCAAAAACTCAAGGTGAAATACTCCGAAGGCTTGATCAAAAATCGCTACATCACGCGCACTTTTATTATGCCTGGGCAAAAACAGAGAAAAAAATCTGTGCGCCAAAAACTCAGTGCTATTGAACTTGAATTTAAAGGTAAAAATGTTCTATTAGTTGATGACTCTATCGTACGTGGCACTACCAGTAAGCAAATTGTGCAAATGGCGCGTGATGCTGGCGCTAAAAAAGTATTTTTTGCCTCAGCATCCCCTGCAGTGCGTTATCCTAATGTTTACGGCATTGATATGGCAAGTAATAAAGAGTTTATTGCACACAATAAAAACACTGATGAAATTTGCAAAGCCATTGGCGCTGACAAACTTATTTATCAAAATTTAGATGACTTAATTTGGTGTGTTCAACAAGGTAATACAGACATCACAGAATTTGACTGCTCTTGCTTTAACGGCAAATATGTCACCGGTGATGTTGATAAAAACTACTTACAAGGTATTGAAGATTTACGCTCTGATGATGCTAAACAACAAAATGATACCAATGCAAATTCAGAATTAATCTGTAATGATGTAGAATAGGCATTATTTTGACGATTACTACATAACATGAAAGACCTACAATTTGACACTAAAGCGATACGCGAAGGCTATCAAACCACTAACGAGCAAGAGCACTCTGAGGCTATTTTTCTAACTTCCAGTTTTAAGTTTGACTCCGCAGAACAAGCGGCGGCTCGCTTTGCCAAAAAAGAGCCTGGTAACATCTATGCGCGTTTTACCAATCCTACAGTTGATGCTTTTGAGAGAAAATTAGCCGCACTTGAGGGTGCGCAAGCCTGCGTAGCAACTGCATCTGGTATGGCGGCGATTTTTGCCACTATTATGGCATTGGTTAAATCGGGTGAACATATTGTGGCTTCGCGTAATATGTTTGGCACCTCAATCGTGTTACTCAATACCATTGTTAGCAAGTTTGATATTGCCATTAGTTATGTTGATTTAAGTGATGTATCGCAGTGGGAAAACGCTGTTCAGGATAATACAAAATTATTTTTATTGGAAACACCTTCTAATCCATTAGGCCAAGTGGTAGATATTACTGCGTTGAGTAAGATTAGCCGAGTCACAGATATTTTATTGGCGGTGGATAATGCACTTTTATCACCAGCGCTACAAACACCCATCAAATTAGGGGTAGATATCGTTATCCACTCAGCCACTAAATATATTGATGGGCAGGGGCGCTGTCTAGCAGGTGCGGTATTAGGCAGTGAAGAAATTATTGAAAAAGTAGCTGGTTTTACTCGTGCAACAGGTCCTAGTCTAAGTGCCTTCAATGCATGGATTGTGTTAAAAGGTTTAGACACGCTTAGCCTTAGAATGAAAGCACATTGTGAAAATGCACTTAAAGTTGCAACTTGGCTAGAAAACCAACCACAAGTAACAAAAGTGCACTATTTAGGTTTGGACTCTCATCCACATCACCAGCTTGCAAAAACACAACAATCAGGGTTTGGTGGTATTGTATCATTTGAGGTTAAGGGCGGGAAAGTGGCAGCGTTTAAACTAATTAACGCCACTAAAATATTCTCTATTACTGCTAATTTAGGTGATACAAAATCTACCATTACTCACCCAGCAACCACCACACACGGTCGTCTAAGCGATGAAGAAAAAACCAATGCCAATATTACTGATGGACTCATCCGCCTTTCAATAGGACTAGAAGACACCGATGATTTAACAGCAGATATAAAAATCTAGTCTAAATCGGGTATAATTCTCAAAAAATATTTAACAAACAAAAACTATGCAAAACTCTTTTTCTTACGAAGAACTCATGAAATGTGGCAACGGTGAATTATTCGGCCTCGGCAATGCACAATTACCTCAGCCACCAATGCTGATGTTTGACCGCATCACTCATATCTCAAGCGAAGGTGGTGAATACGGCAAAGGTGAAATTATTGCAGAATTAGACATTAATTCTGATTTATGGTTTTTTCAGTGTCATTTTAATGACGACCCTGTGATGCCAGGTTGTTTAGGCGTTGATGCTATGTGGCAACTGGTCGGTTTTTATTTAGGCTGGCTAGGTGGCCCTGGTCGTGGTCGTGCACTAGGATCAGGTAATATTAAATTTACAGGTCAAGTACTGCCAAGTGCTAAAAAAATAACTTACAGAATTAACTTATCTCGCGTGATTGCGACGAAAATTGTATATGGGCGTTGCTGATGCAACGATGGAAGTTGATGGTGAGGTTATCTACGAAGCCACCAATTTAAAAGTAGGTTTATTCACTGATACTAGTAAAATGTAATGAACAGAGTTGTTGTCACAGGAATGGGGATTGTTTCTAGTTTAGGCGCAAACTGTGCAGAAGTTTTAACTTCCTTAAAAACTGCTAAATCAGGCATTAAATTTGATGAAACTCAGGCAGATATGGGGCTTCGTTCACATGTATCTGGTGCTATCGCTGAAATAGATTCTGGCGAAATTATTGATAGAAAAATGAAACGCTTCATGGCAGATGCTGCTATCTATAATGCTGTTGCATTAGATGAGGCTATTAAACAATCTGGGCTAACTGAAGCACAAGTCTCTAACCCACGCACAGGACTGATTATGGGTTCTGGTGGCGCCAGTAATCAAAATGTAGTGGAAGCTGCAGACATTTTAAGAGAGAAAGGCATTAAGCGTGTTGGCCCTTATCGTGTGCCGCGTACCATGGGTTCAACGACTTCTGCTTGCCTCTCTACCCTATTCAAAATCAAGGGTATTAATTACTCAATCAGTTCTGCCTGCTCAACCAGTGCACATTGCATTGGCAATGCTATGGAACAAATTCAGCTGGGTAAGCAAGATGTGGTGTTTGCTGGTGGTGGTGAAGAGCTAGATTGGTCACTGACCATGCTATTTGATGCCATGGGTGCACTATCTTCCAAATACAACGAAAACCCAAAGCAAGCCTCTCGTGCCTTTGATGCAGACCGTGATGGTTTTGTAATTTCTGGTGGTGGCGGTGCATTGGTTTTGGAATCTTTAGAACATGCTCAGAATCGTGGGGCAACGATTCTTGCCGAATTAACAGGTTATGGTGCAACTTCAGATGGTCATGACATGGTTGCACCATCGGGCGAAGGCGCTAAACGCTGTATGGAGCTCGCTATTTCAACCGTTGATGGTCCAATTGACTATATCAATGCACATGGTACTTCAACGCCTGTAGGCGACGCCAAAGAGCTTAGTGCTATTAAAGAAGTGTTTGGTGATAATATTCCAAATATTGGTTCAACTAAGTCACTTTCAGGTCATGCATTAGGTGCTGCTGGTGTTAACGAATCAATCTATTCACTACTTATGCTACAAAATGATTTTATGGCAGAATCTGTCAATATCAATACTTTGGATGAAGCAGCAGAAGACATGCCAATTGTTCAAACAACTACCAAACAATCACTCAATCGAGTGATGTCAAACAGTTTTGGCTTTGGTGGTACAAATGCTTGTCTGGTGTTTGAAAAGTTCAAGAAATAAAGCGCTATTCTTTCCAACTGAATGATGGGTATTTGTCGGTAATCAATAATACCGAATAGGCACTTACTCTTAAGCTATATCGCATCAACCCAACCAAAAAATTAAATAGTTTTTTTGGCATTCTTCCTATCATCAAAATAATTAGCCAAACTATAGGCAATAACAAGAGTACCGCCACCCCAAGAACCGACAGCATTAAAAAATGTGGCATTGCCAACAACCATTTGATTAATGGCAAATAACGATTTAAATCTTCTTTAACATT
>NZ_CDSC02000334.1 GCF_001298715.1 Bathymodiolus azoricus thioautotrophic gill symbiont | reverse complement strand
GAAACAGAAATGAAAAAAGAAAATGAGAAAAAAAATGCTGGTGAAGGGAGGTAACTACATGTAATAAAAAAACAAAGACAAAGTGTAAATACAAATCAAATACAAGTATAGCCTAAAAAAGTTGCCACAATTTATGACCTAATTTATTTAGGTTCAATCAGGTCATGTGATCACCAGTATTTGAGTTTCATTGGTTGACTGTGAATGAGGGAATACACAATATCAATGATGATTTTGAATTCAATAAAGTAAAAGATCTTTCTTTACATAATAAATAATTAAATATAGTAAAGTCAACACATCTGATAGGAAAAGCCATCATTTCTTTTTAATTACCTGTAATCCAGAATTTTTGTTTCAAGGTGGCAGCATCAAATACACATATTTTTTCTTTGAATACAACTACAACTACCCTGTATAAAAATAAAAACTAATATTTATTAAAGTCAACAAAACTCCGGTAAGAATTGTCGAAATATTAATACACATACATACCACACCCTAGCTTCAATCTGACTTTTCATTCACAAGTTATCATCCGGAAACCAATTTGGGACGGACACACAATACACATTACTATAGTCCCCCTTCAACAAAGCATCGGGGGACAATAAATAAATCAGTGTGATTGCTGAACTAGTAATATGCAAATAGCTACTGAGAATTTAGAAGAAAAATTTGGTTGTAGTAATGGAAGACTTCTTTGACTGATAAGTACTGTAATCAGATAGGAATGATACCAATACCATTTCTAACAAATTTACCAGTAGGTCAAAAGGTAAACATGAGATTTCTTTTTTAAAATATTTGTCTGGTGGCAGTTTTATATGGCACAGCATGTGCACCATATTTTGCATCTTTGGACCAGAAAC
>NZ_CDSC02000315.1 GCF_001298715.1 Bathymodiolus azoricus thioautotrophic gill symbiont | reverse complement strand
TCAACAGGGATTAATCCCTCTCATTTTTATGTAGACATGTTAAAAATTGACGGTAGACTGCGTGAAATAGCTAAAACCTTAATGCCAGTTTATACATACTTAGATGCTGACCCTGAGGTTATCTATGATGAAGTAACCGACACAATAGCTGAGGGGTATGTGAAATGGGGTTGTAGTGATGAGGGTATGAGTGTGAACGAAGCGACGAGAACGAGCCCGAATTGGTCGCGAGAAGAGTATCGGACAGGTAACTATGTGATTCTAGAGGGTATTGTTAAATCTAACTCAACTACTAATAACGGCTCGCATGATGACAATCTAACACCGGATAACCATAATCATAACCCAGATCAGCCTGATGATCGTATTTTCCCACCAGTAGATAATACATATACCACCTACTATGTGGGAAATAAATCAAATGGTAAGTTTGTTATTCCAACTGTGAAAATGCTCGATACAGGGCTGTGTTTCTCTATAATAATGAATAATGTTAATGGGAAAATAACGATTGATAATAGTGCCACAAATGAAATAAACTGCGACAATCTTATTGGGGAACCAACCGCGACAATTAACAAACCTAGTACTGTAATGACTATCCCGTCGATCGGCTGGAATAATAAGAACTATCGTGTTGAACTATCACTTAGCCTCATTAGTAACGTATTGAAATGGAAGAGTATTACAGAGATTCATAGATAATATACAGAAATGACAAACACCTCGCTCTAATCTTAGAGCGAGGTGTTTAATTGGATAATTTAAATGAAAAAATTGACATTATTGGTATTACTAGGACCCTGTAAACCAGATTGTGTAAACCCTCATATTTTATAATCCCTAAAAAGGAGAAAAAACATGAGTAATACAACATTAAGAAAAAACCAAAAGAACAACACAGGTATTAACCAGCAAAAACTCCT
>NZ_CDSC02000312.1 GCF_001298715.1 Bathymodiolus azoricus thioautotrophic gill symbiont | reverse complement strand
TTTAATTTTCTTAAAAATTTGTATTAATTTTTGAGTTATGATTTGTTGTGTAAAAAATTTTTCACCAATAGAGGCAACTGTTTTAATGCCAATCACACTATTGGTAATAAACACCTCATCACATTCCAGTAATTCTTGTAATATTAATGGCTCTATTCTAACTTGTAAGCCTAATTCACCGGCAATTTTCAATACCATAGCACGACGCGTACCTGCAATACCGCATTTGTCTAAATTTGGTGTTAATAATACTCTATGCTTTATAGCAAAAATATTCCCTTGCGTGACTGAGATAACACAATCATTATCATCTAACATAATGCACTCATCAGCACTCAAATCACTGCGTGCTAATATTTGCTCAAGGCGATTACAATGCTTGATATTAGACAATAATTGATTGTTGGCATAGCCACTGTGACAAATACTCAGTGTATATTCACTCGGTACTTCTAGCATCATAGATACAATAACAAGTCGCGTTGGCTTTATGTACTCTTCAAACCCATAGCCCCTCCTACTTTCACCACGAGAAAGGATAATTTTTACCACTGCATTAGTCATGTTAGCAACTCTTAGTGCCGCACTAATATCTTCTAGCCACACTTTTTCACTCACTGGATTGATTTTTAGCTGTATGCGCCCTTTTTCTAATCGCTCAAAATGTTGTGACCAAAATAATAAGCTGGTATTTTCAGCCACGCAGGTTTCAAACAAACCGTCGCCGAATTGAATCAGGCGGTTAAAAACGCTGAGTGTAGATTGTTGCTTTCCATTAATTAAAACGACTTCTTTCATAGCTTACATTATAATGAGACCTTCATGAAAAAAATACTCAAAGTATTTAGTCACAACTTATTAGACAGCGCCAAAGACTTGGCTCCGATTGTATTGGTAATTGGTTTTTTTCAACTCGTTGTGCTGCAACAAAACATTCCCAACCTTTTCGACATCGTTCTTGGCACAGGCTTTGTCCTATTGGGTTTAACTTTATTTGTCTATGGTTTAAATCTAGGGCTCTTTCCAATTGGTGAGGCTTTGGCATTTGCCTTTGTAAAAAAAGGCTCAATAATATGGTTACTGGTATTTTCCTTTGCACTCGGCTTTGGCACCACAGTAGCAGAACCCGCACTCATTGCAGTTGCCAATGAGGCTGCCAATGTAGCACAACTCGGTGGCTTAATAAAAGAAATAGAATTACAACCTTATGCACAAATGCTTCGCTATACAGTAGCAATATCAGTCGGATTCTCAGTGCTGTTGGGCGTATTGCGCATCATCAAGGGGTGGTCGCTAACCTACTTAATTATCGGTGGCTATTTAGGGGTTATTATTACCACCGCTTTTGCACCTGACAATATTATTGGTATCGCTTATGATTCTGGTGGCGTTACCACTAGTACTATTACTGTGCCACTGGTAACTGCATTGGGCGTTGGTTTAGCAAGTTCAATTCGTGGTAGAAATCCAATGACTGATGGCTTTGGTATGATTGCCATTGCCTCACTATTACCGATTATTGCTGTGATGATTTTTGGCATGCTATGGTAGATTTATTTCAACCCTTTGTTGACATGCTTTGGGATGTAGCCCCTATTGCTTTGGTATTATTTGGCTTTCAATTTCTTATCCTTAAACAGAAAATTCCGCATTTAAAGCAGGTCATTATTGGCTTTGTTTTGGTGTGGATTGGGCTGACTTTATTTATTGTTGGGCTGGAAAAAGCACTTTTTCCGCTTGGAAAACTCATGGCAGACCAGCTTACCAGTGTTGATTTTATTGGCACTAATACTAATTGGGGCAGTTACTATTGGGTGTATATTTTCGCCTTTGCCATTGGATTTGCCACCACCATTGCTGAGCCTTCACTCTTGGCTGTTGCCATCAAAGCCAATCAGGTATCGGGTGGTTTTATTAAAGTTTGGTCACTTCGTATTACCGTGGCACTCGGTGTTGCAGTGGGTATTTCATTGGGCAGTTTCCGTATTGTAGCTGGGTTACCAATTCACTATTTTATTATTATGGGTTATGTGATTGTGTTAATACAAACCTATTTTGCGCCAAAAAATATCATTGCTTTGGCCTATGACACGGGCGGGGTAACCACTTCTACCGTTACTGTGCCTTTGGTTGCCGCCCTGGGTTTGGGTTTGGCAAGTACAATTGAGGGGAGAAACCCAATTATTGATGGCTTTGGACTGATTGCCTTTGCTTCATTATTCCCGATTATGAGTGTGCTGGCATATGCACAAATAACAGATTTTTTAAATAGGAGAAAAAAATAATGCACTTTAAACTGATTATTGCCTTTGTTGATAGCAACAAAACTGAATTAATCCTTGAAGCAGCTAGAGATAAGGGCGCTACAGGATCAACCATCATTTCTCAAGCCCGAGGTGAGGGTTTGAAACACAACAAAACATTTCTAGGGCTCAACATTGAAACGCCAAGAGATGTACTATTACTACTCGTGGAGCAACACCTTTCTAGAGACATATTAGAAATCATTGCGCAAGCGGGAGATTTCGAATGCAATGCTCAAGAGGGCATCGCCTTTCAAATTGATGTAGAGGATGCACTTGGCGTGGTCCATCAGATTCAAGCACTAACACACACAGTAGAGGAGAAAATATAATGATAAATAATACAGCACCCACCTTAGTAAAAGATATTATGTGGACGCAAGTCGATATTGTCGATTCAAAATGCACCGTACAAAATGCACTCAATGATATGCAACACAAAAAAACCAAAATGCTTTTGGTTGATAAATCTCATGATTATGATGAATATGGCGTAGTATTAATTGCCGATATCGCCTCTAAAGTTATTGCTAAAGACCGAGCGCTTGAGCGTGTTAATGTCTATGAAATCATGACCAAACCTGTTATTTCTGTCCATTCCGATATGGATATTCGTTATTGTGCTAGGCTATTGACTCGCCTTGGTTTATCTCGTTGTCCGGTGTTAGACAACGGAAAAATAGTGGGTGTGGTTAGCTTGACTAATATTGTGCTAAATGGCTTGCATATAGTATAGTCCCAAGCATCATCTATATAAGAAAATTATCATATACTGATACATTTGCACTATATAAGCAAACTGTTAGAATGCATCATTGTTTTAACTTTTAATGAGAGGAAATAAAAATGAATAACACTCTAAAAATAACTTTTTTTGGTTTTGTTTTATATCTAATTAAGTGGATATTAATTGCAATTGGTGCAATCGCAACTTACTACATAGTGTCATTACAAGTGCAATACGGCGTAACCAGCAAAGTTATCAGCGAGATGATTTCACCAACGCTACACCCAGATGCAATGGAAAAAGTTTATATGCCAATGACCAACAAACTGCTTGATACTGGTGATATCACTATGGCCTCTGTCGTACGCATTCCAGTGGCTGATGACCTTTCAAACGAAGATATAGAAGAAGCAATGGAATCTGTTGCAATAGAAAGAAGTATTCGTTCGGTGGGTATGTTACCACTTTCAGAAATGGTTGAATTACAAACGGGTGAAAAGCAGCGTTATTTAAAGATTTATCAATACTGCTCACCTAGAGTAGCGATGACAATGGTTGACCATTCAGATGCATTCTCAGCATACCTGCCTTGTCGTCTTGCAGTGATTGAAGACAAACAAGGGAAAAAATGGATTTACACCTTAGATATGGACCTCATGATTTATGGTGGTGCACCATTACCACCTGAATTACTCAAAAAAGCAATCGCAGTCCAAGCAACAATTGATGCTATTCAACAAGCCGGTGCAACAGGCGACTTCTAAAAAAGTCTGTGGTTATTTTAAAAACCGCTCTTTTGAATGGTTTTTTATTGCTTAAAATAACACACTTATGAAACCCATTTACTTTGACCTTGATTTTGGCGTTACTTGTATTGACACACAGCATATACGCAATGATTTTGTTGCCGCTTATTTGATTGAAGACAATAAACGCGCCGCTTTTGTGGATACTGGCTGTTATCTGTCGGTACCGATGCTACTTGCAACACTTGATGAAAAAAACATTAAACGAGAAAATGTCGATTACATTATTCTAACCCATATTCATCTTGACCACGCAGGTGGTGCAGGTGAGTTAATCAAGTACCTACCCAATGCTAAAATCATTGTACATGAATACGGTGCAAACCACTTAATTGACCCATCAAAATTACGCTCTGGGGTGATTAAGGTATATGGTGAATTGTTCTTCAAGCAATGCTTAGGCGATTTAATCCCAGTACCTAAAGATAAAATTACCATTGCAAAAGACTTTGATAACATCACACTTGGCGAGCGCACACTAAAATTCATTGACACCCCTGGTCATGCTAGACACCACATATGTATTTGGGATGAAAAATCCCGTGGCATTTTCTCTGGTGATACCTTGGGTGTAAGTTACAGAGAGCTTGACACCACGCAAGGAGAATTAATTTTCCCGCCAACGACACCAATTCAATTTGACCCCGATGCCTGGAAAAATACCCTTAAACAACTGATGGAATTGCAACCAAAATACGCTTACTTAACGCATTTTAACCGCATCGAATTCACACAAAAATCTGCTGATATGTTGATAGCGCATATTGATGGCTTTACTAATATTGCTAAACAAATGCAGGGCCATGTAAATCGTCATAAAGCCATTAAACAAACTTTGCTTGAGTACTTATTAGAGATTGCTAAGCAACATGGTGTTGTCTTAGATGAAACTCAACAAATTAAGGTTTTTAAAGGTGACTTAGAAATCTGCGCTCAAGGCTTAGGTGTTTGGCTTGATAAAAGTTAATAGTAAGAACAGCAATAATCAAGCACTTCTTTTACTTTAAGCTTAAAGCTAGCATTTTTTGGCACTTCAAATGAAGTGCCTTTGGTAAAAGTTTGCCATTTACTTTCATTAGGCAATAACACATCTACCTCACCCGCTTGAATTTCCACCAATTCATTATCATCGGTATCAAACTCATAATCACCCACCATCATAATACCTAAAGTCTTCTTGCTACCATCGGAAAACTCAATAGTACGACTACTCACCTTGCCATCAAAATAAATATTGGCAGCTTTAACAACGCTTACATTTTCAAAACTTGACATAATTCTTCTTAAATTTGATTCAAAATATATTGTGTTAATAATGGCACTGGCCTACCTGTTGCACCTTTTTTGGCGCCACTTACCCATGCAGTACCTGCGATATCTAGGTGTGCCCAACGATAATCTTTGGTAAATCTAGACAAAAAACAAGCAGCGATTACACTACCTGCCTTACCTCCCCCACACACGCCAATATTACCCATATCGGCAAAATTTGATTGGAGTAATTCATCATATTCATCGTCAAGTGGCAACTGCCACGCTGTGTCTATCGCACTTTTGCCTGCCTCAATCAAATCATCAGCCAAGCTCTGGTCATTCGCCATCACACCTGAGTGATGCTTGCCTAATGCCATAATTACCGCTCCTGTTAAAGTTGCAACATCAATCACCACTGCTGGATCAAATTTTTGCGCGTAAGTTAGTGCATCGCACAAAATTAAACGCCCTTCAGCATCGGTATTGAGAATTTCAATGGTTTGCCCTGACATTGATTTCACCACATCGCCTGGTTTTGATGCATTGTGTGCTGGCATGTTCTCAACCGCTGGCACCACAATGGTTAAATTAACTTTAAGTTTCATCTCAGCTACCGCACGCATCGCCCCAAGTACAGAAGCTGCACCGCACATATCGTATTTCATTTCATCCATGCCTGCACCAGGCTTAAGAGAAATACCACCACTATCAAAAGTCACACCCTTACCCACCAAAACAATCGGTTTGGCGTTACCCTTACCTTGGTAACTTAGGCTAATCAATTTTGGCGGCTCAATTGAACCCTTAGAAACCGACAACAACGAACCCATACCAAGTGCCAACATATCGGATTCTTCCAGCACTTCACATTTAAGCCTAAATTCTTTTGCCAACTCCTGCGCTGTTTGTGCTAAATAAGTGGGTGTACAGATATTAGAAGGCATATCACCCAATGTACGAGCAAGCGCCATACCATTGACAGTTGCCAACGCCTTATCAATACTACTTTGCTTACCACTCTCAAAGGTGACGCTTTGCAATGCATTTTCCTTAGGCGTCTCTGCATCAATTTTTTGCACTTGATAGTCATTATTCGCTATCGCTTGAGTGACAATATAAACAAAATCATCAGCTTCAACAGAGATAAGCACAGGTAAAAACAACGCTTTTAAATTGAACTGATTGGCAGTATTTGCCAAAGTCGTTGCCAACTTTTGTAGCATTTTCCCATTAAGTGCTTGCTCTCCTAGTCCAATTTTTAGTTTATTAGCGCCCTCAAATTCCACCTTGTTCAATTTAAGCGTCTTATCAAAAACGACTTGTGCTTCTGTGGTAAATTTATTAATTTTAAATTTCATTATTATTACAATCCATTCTTATAAAATGCGTATAATTTTACCATTTCACACCCCGCCATTGTATGTTTAAATTATTATTCGTTGTTTCACTCCTAATTACCAATATTTCTTTTGCCAATAAGGCTGATATCGCAAATGGACTCAACCGTTTTTTTGGGGAAGTTAAACACAAAGATATTATGAAAACACCCTTTAACGGCGTGTATGAAGTCATTCTCCACAACCCCATTGATTCAATACTTGTTTCAGCTGACGGAAAATACTTAATTAAAGGCGATGTCCTTAATTTAGAAACGCTTGCTCCCTTAAAGTCTAGCACTCGTGTTAATGCACTCAAACAATCTTTAATTAATGCCATTGCTGACAAGGATAAGGTTATCTATCCAGCAAACAATGAAAAATATAGTGTCCATGTATTTACTGATGTTGATTGCCCATTTTGTAAAAGACTCCACGCACAGGTCCCCAAGATGAATGAACTGGGTATTACAGTAAAATATCTTGCTTCACCACTGGCATCGCTACACCCGGCAGCACAAGGAAAAATGGAAAAAATCTGGTGTGCAAAAGACAAGCTCAAGGCAATGAATGACTACAAAACCAAGAATATCGTACCTAACTCAAGCGACTGCGCTAATCCTGTTGCACAGCAATTGCAACTATCACAGCAACTAGGCGTACAGGGTACACCCGCTATTTTTCTATCTGATGGCACGCATATTCCAGGTTACTTACCTGCCACTAAACTCTTGAAAATAATCAAACAAACGCTTGGAGAGTAGCACTCGAGTACTCGCTTTAAAGGCGATTATTTGGGTTGTTTTAGAAAAAAAATCACTTTCTGCTTTTGCTTATCCGCAAGATGTTAGTTCACTAACAAAGTCTTTGGCTTTTGGCACCATTCGTTTTTATCATCAACTCAATGACATTGTTTCTGGGTTGTTAAAGCATTCACTTGAAAAAGAAGACTTAGACATCCATTGTCTAATGTTACTCGGTGCTTATCAAATACTTCATTCTAATATTGCACAGCACGCCAGTATTTATGAGACTGTTGATATTGCTGATGGGCTTGATAAGCCTTGGGCAAAAAAATTAGTCAACGCCATCCTTAGACAAATCCAGCGTGATAAAGATAGAATTTTAACGCAAACGCATCACTCACACCCAACTTGGCTGTTAAAAAAAATCAAGCAAACTTACCCTGATAATTTTGAGAAAATATTTATCCAAAATAACACCCAAGCACCCATGACACTTCGCTTGCATCCACAGCATAATATTGACACACATCTTGATGCCACCAACATTAAAGTCGCACCACAGGCACGACTATTAAATCAAGCCGTTAATGTTTATCACCTTCAAAATTTCGATAAAGGCTCATGTTTTGTACAAGATGCTTCAGCGCAATTAGCTGCACCACTATTAAATCCAAAAAACACTGACTTAATTTTAGATGCCTGTTGTGCACCAGGTGGAAAGACTACACACTTAAGTGAGCTAGCACCCCTATCTAAGATTATTGCATTAGACAGTGACGCTAATAGACTTAAACGCGTGCAAGAAAACATTGAGCGGTTTAGTATTAAAAATATCACGCTTTTTCAAGGAAAAGCACAAACACAAGATTGGTGGGATGGGCAACATTTTGACAAAATTTTACTTGATGCACCCTGTTCAGCCACTGGCGTTATTCGTCGTCATCCTGATATCAAATTACTACGCAAACCCAAAGATATTAGCGCCTTGGTTACCTTACAAAAAGACATTCTCAATAATTTATGGACAATGCTTAAGCCAGGTGGAACATTACTCTATGTCACTTGCTCCATCCTAAAAAGTGAAAATGAAGAGCAAATTGCGCAGTTTTTACAAAACCACTCAGATGATGCAATAGAGGAGAAAATCACGCTTGATTGGGGGCTTGAAACCACTCATGGCAAACAGCAAATACCCTGTTATGAGTTTGATGGCTTCTATTACGCCATACTCAAAAAAACTGGTGTAGAA
>NZ_CDSC02000323.1 GCF_001298715.1 Bathymodiolus azoricus thioautotrophic gill symbiont | reverse complement strand
TTCGTTAGTTGTATCAAGTTTGTCGTTTAAAATGCTCATAAACGCATAAAGTTTGGTTGGTTAATGAGGGGCTTGGTTGCCTTTGGTTTTCACCTAATGGGTGAAACTGTTTTTTGGTTGAAATCATTATGCCAGTTGGGGTTTGTGTGTGTTTTTTGGTTTTTATTTTTGGATTGGGGAAAGGTCTGAAAAAGTAATAATGTGCAAAGCTGAACTTTTCTTTCTACAAAGTTTAAATTAAATTGTTTCATAAAGAACCACACTCTCAGAGACCATGGTGAATAGCTTTTATTCCCTATAATTAATATTATTTCCTTCATTTTTCTTTTCTTTATTTAGTCCAATATACATTGCAAATAATGTCAGAATAGCCCCGAAGATTTGAATAAGAACAACCTCTTTACCTAATAAAGTAATATCAATTAAGAAAGTTATCAAAGGTTCAACTAACAAAACTAGTCCAACAGTAAATAATGACAGGTGAGGCACGGAGCTTGCTATTAGGTACCATCCAAATACTTGAACCAAAATTCCGTAAGCCAATAAATATACTAATGTTTCAACATTATTTATGGCTATACTCTCATTTGAAACTGAAGTATACACATATATAAAAAGTGAGGCCGTCGAACAGACTACAAACATGGATAAAAACTTATTTGTGCTTGTTATGTTCTTTAAAAAAAGGATTGCTATTGAATATGCTGCCCCAGATCCTAATCCATATAAGATACCATCTAATCCTACATCTGAAATTTTAGTTTCATTGTTTGTAAGTGCTACAATACCTAAAAAACCTATTAAAACAGCAAGTACTTTTGGTATGGTAATGTGCTCTTTAAAAAGAATAACTCCTACTGCAACCATAAAAAAGATTTGAGTATTGGTCAAAATAGAGCCTATTCCAGGTCCTACAATGTGAATGCTTTTATGCCATACTATATAATTAAATGCTAATACAGAACCAGTTAGTATTGAGTAGATATAATCTCTTGGTGACAGAGAGACTCTATTACCAGTTAAAATTAGAATAATAAAAAATGACAAAGCCGCAAAAAACATTCTATAAAATGCTGCACCACCTCCACCTATTGACACCACAGAGACCAGAATTGCAGACAAAGAAAATAATAGTCCGCCAACAGCTAATTGAATTAAATTAGAATATTTAGAATCTATTTTGAT
>NZ_CDSC02000310.1 GCF_001298715.1 Bathymodiolus azoricus thioautotrophic gill symbiont | reverse complement strand
GTATAGACGAGTGCCAGACCCGCCGGCTAATATTATTCCTTTCATGCCAATATTTTACTTCTTATTTACTTTGTTTTCTTATTAACTGTAATTCAGTAGCACACATGCCTAATTATTTCTAAATTAAAAAACTGAGAGTTAAATAAGATATACCCAAATCCAAAAATAGAACCACCCAAACCCAAAAATACCAATCAAAATCCCAAAAACTCACCCCATTCAAGTCTTGCATCCATAAAAATACAAACAATACCCCTAATTTGATAAGATCAGCACAAATTATTCGATATTTTGGATCGTTTGGGTTTTTCAGGTGTGCTTAAGCCTCCTTTGTTTAGGCAGAGCTTGTTTTGTTGTTGGTTTAAATCAAGATAGCAACGGCTTAAACGCTTTGATGTTGTTTAGCGCCCTTGCAAGTAAGTCATAATATTGTGCTTGGCACTTAACAATCACTTGCCTACCATGTTGAACAATTTTGGCAGCAATAGCGTAGAGGCGATGACGTACATACTTTGCCCTTCTATTAGCAAACTCAAGCGGTAGTAATTGTCGCATTAAAGCAAATAAGTTATAAGACAAAGTACAAATACCAAAATACAGGCTGTTAGCATTAAAATCCCCACAAGGCATTTGTCTTGCGCCAAAGTCACTCTTTAACTCTTTAATGCGGTTCTCACTATCATCAGCGCGCTGATTATAAAAATGGATAATCTCACTGGCATTTAAGCCCTCAAGATTAGTGGCAATAGTGCGATAAATATACTCACCAATAGCAAGGCTTTGGTCAGTATTACTGACATTGTCGGTGTCTAGGGATAAATCCATCTCAATTTGTCCTTTGATTTGTGTTCTTTGTACAACTAAATCAAACACTGTGCCAGCATCGCCGATAAAACTGTTGCATCTTGAAAGTGGCTTGTCCAGTAACCGTTGCTCCTTGTTTATCAAGCAAAGGCTGCCACTTGTTGTCTTTGTCAATGATAATGTCTTTAAGCGCTTGACACATCTTGGCGCGAATGGCAAATTGAATGTTTTTATCGATGC
>NZ_CDSC02000236.1 GCF_001298715.1 Bathymodiolus azoricus thioautotrophic gill symbiont | reverse complement strand
ATAATAGCATGTTTCCCCTTCTGTTTTACAGGTATCTAAATACATTGCCCAGACAAGACATTCTGTTCCAGGAGTTGGACTGATTAGTCCTCCACCTCATCATGATATTTACTCTATTGAAGATTTGGCTGAGGTAATCCTAAATTTAATTATTTTGTAATGAGAGATTGACAGCAAACTATTTGTAAGGAATCTTTATACCAATCAATATATGATTTTTCTATATTTTTCCTGCAAGGTGAGAGAAGATATGTGATATGATAATTCATCAAAGCTAGAGTGATGATTACATAAACAACATTTAAATAATGTTGACGAGTCATGTGACCTAATACATTGTATTATCATACCTGTAGAGATCATCAATTATTTCTCTTTGATCTTTATCGCTAATTAAAGATTACAATTGTTAAGACATGTTATCATCAGTGTATAAGTAAGTGTATGAGTCATGCCATATTTATCTTGATCTTGTTGATTGGGGGTTTTTTCACACTGCACTATTCTTGACTGCTAATTTTGGATTCACAATGTTTTCAAATAATCTGGATGTGTTTTTTTGTTGTCATTTTATGAAACCATGCTGCTCATATAACTAAATGCATTATACATAAGACTATTTTTAAACACAACTTCTAAGCATTTCTTACCAATGTGACTTTGGTAGCCCTCTGCATTATACCTGATTGTCGTTTCATTTGGCTGCTAGGGGCAATTATGCTTTCTGATTGGCTTAAATATTTTAAATCTTCATTTCCCTAAACTGTATGTGTGATGGAATTCTTCCTTGTTAGGAATGTTCCTTATATGACGCTCTAAGTATCTGTTGTGGTCGTGATCTTATGGTTGTTGGATTTACAGCTACCTGTGCAGTTAGTGCCTTTCACTACTAAAGTTGAGACTCCAAATACCGCACATGACAAGGTGTTCTCGATACAACATTATGTGATAAAATTTGTCTGTGATATTGCGACAGGTCAGTGGTTTTCCCTGGGTACTCTGGTTTCCTCCACCAATAAAACTGACCACCATAATATACATTTGTAACTGAAATATTGTTGAAAGTGGCATTAAACACCATAACCCTAACCGTATATGGCCCTCTAAAAATGTTTTTTTTTTTTTTAGTCAATCTGAAATTCAATATTGCCACAATAGCAAGACAAAGATTGAATGTAGAACATTGACAAATAATTTTTCTCAGAAACTAGAAATATGCAATAAATCATTGGATGGTCCTATGCAAATTTGATAAAATCCAATGTGGCCGTCACCACAGGAAAATTTAACATAGAACCATAAGGTGAAATAGTTTTAAATTATTCTCATCTGAAACCACAAAACCATTTGACAGCAAACTCAGTTGGAATGCATCTTGGATGGTCCTTAATTAATGGTGTCTGTTTTGGGTCAATCAAAGATGGCTGTCACCACAGGGCATATTTAACATTAAAAAAATATATTCTAAGAATTTCTCCTAATTGAAACCATTGAACCATTTGACAGCAAACTTGGTTGCAATGTGCAAATTTAACATGGGAAAAATATTTTAGAATTACATATATCATAAATCTCAAAACTATTTGACAGCAAACATGGCTGAATAATCATTGAATGGTACTCAACAAAATGTGTGTTTTTTGTCGATCAAAAATTTATGATGGCTGCCACCACAGGGCATATTTTTAACATAGAACCCTATAGGAAAAGGAGTTTTTTTTTCTCAGATACTATAGATTT
>NZ_CDSC02000309.1 GCF_001298715.1 Bathymodiolus azoricus thioautotrophic gill symbiont | reverse complement strand
CCAACTTAGTTGAACCAGGCGATAAGGTTGTGGTTTGTATTAATGGTGTATTTGGTATGCGCATGAAAGAGAACATCACGCGTCTTGGTGGTGAGGCTGTTGTGGTAGAAGATGATTGGGGCGCAGCTGTTTCTTTGGATAAAGTTGAGCAGACTTTAAAAGACAATCCTGATGCTAAAATTTTGGCTTTTGTGCACGCAGAAACTTCAACAGGTGCACGCTCAGATGCAAAAGCACTATGTAAGATTGCACACGATAACGACTGCATTACTATTGTTGATGCAGTAACTTCATTAGGTGGCTGCGAATTGCGTGTTGATGAATGGGAGATTGATGCGATTTATTCAGGTACGCAAAAATGTTTATCAGCGATGCCAGGTATCTCACCAGTAAGTTTTAACGAGCGTGCTTTAACTAAAGTAAAAAACCGTAAAACACCAGTGACTTCTTGGTTCTTAGATTTAAACTTAGTGATGGGTTATTGGGGTGATGGGGCTAAGCGTACTTACCATCACACTGCACCTGTCAATACTTTATATGGCTTGCACGAATCATTGGTTATGATTTTAGAAGAAGGTTTGGAAAACTCATGGGTACGCCACCAAAAAAACCATGAGCTATTAAGAGATGGCTTGGAAGCAATGGGTATTAATTTCTTAGTTAATGAAGCAGAGCGCTTGCCACAATTAAACTCTGTTTTTATCCCGGAAGGTGCTGACGATGCAAAAGTGCGCTCTACCCTACTCAATGACTACAACCTAGAAATTGGCGCTGGTCTTGGTGCATACGCAGGCAAAGTTTGGCGTATTGGCTTAATGGGGCACTCCTCCAGAAAAGAGAATATCACATTATGCCTAGCTGCACTTAAAGAGATTTTAGATAAATAAGTTACCATCCTTAAAATCCAAAAAGGCGACCCATTGGTCGCCTTTTTTAGGTTTTAAATTTAAAGAAAATATAAAGCAAAGAATTATTTTAACTTAGCTAATAACTCTTCTTCTGTCTCAACATTATCAGGATCAGACAGGCAGCAATCTACTGGACAGACTTCTGCACATTGTGGCTCATCAAAATGTCCAACACATTCGGTGCATTTATCAGGGTCAATTTCATAGATTTCATCGCCCATATAAATCGCTTCATTTGGGCATTCTGGCTCACAAACATCACAGTTAATGCATTCATCGGTAATCAATAATGACATAATATTCTCTACTAAATTTTTAAAATTATGAGGTGTATTTTACTGTGATTTTAGGTATCATACCCACTTTTGTATCGAGTCTTAATCTTATGAAAACTTTAATTGTACTTTTTACTCTTTTTCTATCTCTTCAATCTCAAGCCAAATTAGCAGAAGGTTTGTATGCTAATTTACATACTAATCAAGGGGATATTGTCGTTCAACTTGCTTATAAAAAAGCGCCGTTGACGGTGATTAATTTTGTCGGTTTGGCAGAAGGCACAAAACGCTCAAATATCCAAACTGGCAAACCATTTTATAATGGCTTGAAATTCCACCGAGTAATTGATAATTTTATGATTCAAGGTGGCGACCCTAAAGGCAATGGCGCAGGGGGTCCAGGTTATCGATTTGCGGATGAATTTAGTAATTTAAAGCATGATAAAGCTGGTATTTTATCAATGGCAAATTCTGGACCAGACACTAATGGCTCACAATTCTTCATCACTCACAATGCTACGCCTGGGCTAGACGGAAAACATGCTGTCTTTGGCCATGTGGTAAAAGGCATGAGTGTGGTTAATCGCATTAAAAAAGGAGACTTCATTCGAAAATTGACTATTATTCGAGTGGGTGATGAGGCTAAAAAATTCCAAACCGATGAAGTGGCGTTTCAAGTAGAAAATAAAAAACATGCGATTAAAAAAAATGAAAAATTTGTTAAAAGCAACTATCCAAATGCAAAAGCCACAGACGGCGGATATTTTGTACAAATCACTCAAAAAGGAACCGGTGCAAAATCAAGTAAAGGCGATATGGTCAATGTTAAAATATCATCTGAGTTAGATGGCGGAAAGAAAACAGGTAAAACTGATGAAATAATAACTTTTGCCTTGGGTGAAAATGCTATGGCTAAAATCATTGATCAAACAGTATTAGGAATGAAAGTTGGTGAAAAACGTACGATTATTACCAACAATATTGTAGGTATATCGAAAATCTCGCTTCTCATTATAAACTTGGAGCTTCTATCTATCAATCAATAGAATGTTCCTAGAGTTCATTAATTTTCTTACTCAATTTGATTCGGGTTTTAATGTTTTACAATATTTAACACTTCGTGCAATTTTAGCGATGCTAATGTCTCTATTTACTGTGCTGGCTTTGGGTCGCTTATTTATCAATCGCTTACAACAATACCAAGTTGCTCAAATCATTCGCCATAACGGTCCAGAATCACATCTGTCTAAAGCAGGCACGCCCACCATGGGCGGTGTTCTGATTTTATTGTCTTTTATTGGTAGCGTGTTGGTATGGGGCAATTTACACAATGTTTATCTTTGGATTGTGGTGGTGGTGGCATTGGTTTTTGGAGGGATTGGCTTTGTTGATGATTATTTAAAAATTAGCAAAAAATCTGCCCATGGTCTAAGTTCCAAACAAAAATATTGGGCGCAATCGTTCAGTGCAATTGCAATTGCGATATGGATAATAAGCAATACTGAGCAGGCAATTTCCACTGATTTGTTAATCCCTTTCTTTAAAGATTTGACTGTGCCGTTGGGTGCTATCGGCTTGGTCGTATTGTCTTATTTTGTGATTGTTGGCAGTTCTAATGCGGTCAACCTCACTGATGGCTTGGATGGTTTGGCAATTATGCCAACTATTTTAATTGCAGGTGCTTTGGCGATTTTTGCTTATATTGGCAGTAATTATCATTTTTCTGAATATCTCAATATGCCTTTTATGCCAATTGCCAGCGAGATGGTGGTGGTTTGTGCTGCTTTAGTCGGTGCAGGATTGGGTTTTTTATGGTTTAATACTTACCCTGCTGAGGTTTTTATGGGCGATGTTGGATCATTGGCATTGGGTGCGGTTTTGGCAGTCATCGCAATTATCGTTCGTCAAGAAATCTTACTGTTTATTATGGGGGGTGTTTTTGTTGCTGAAACACTCTCTGTTATCATTCAAGTTGCTTGGTATAAACGTACTAAAACGCGTATTTTTCTAATGGCGCCACTTCATCATCACTTTGAGAAACAAGGTATGTCAGAACCAAAAATCATCGTTCGTTTTTGGGTGGTGACTTTAATCTTGGTGTTAATCGCCCTAGCCTCTATCAAAATCCGATGAGCGCTCTAGGCAAATGGGATGAGCGCTATTTAGCGCTCGCTAAAGAAGTCTCTACTTGGTCAAAAGACCCCTCAACTCAAGTCGGTGCAGTCACGGTTGGTAGTAAAAAAGAAGTGCTTTCTCAGGGCTTTAATGGCTTTCCACGCAATATTAATGACACTGATGAGCGCTACAACAATAAAGAAACCAAATACAAATTCGTAGTACACGCTGAGATGAATGCGATTTACAATGCTACTTATTCTGGCACCTCGCTTGATGGCGCTACACTTTATGTTTACGGTTTACCGATTTGCTCAGAATGCGCCAAAGGCATTATTCAAGTCGGTATTAAAAAAGTAGTAGTGGAAAAATCTAAAGAACTTGACAACTGGAATGCCAGCGTCAAACTCTCAAAAGCAATGTTTGATGAAGCTGGCGTTGAACTGGTCATTAAATAATGATATCTGAAGTTGCCAAGCGTCGCACTTTTGCGATTATCTCTCACCCTGATGCCGGCAAAACCACCGTTACTGAAAAACTGCTTTTATATGCAGGTGCCATTAAAACTGCAGGTAGCGTTAAAGCCAGAAAAGCAAGCACCCACGCCACTTCGGACTGGATGGAAATGGAAAAAGAACGCGGTATTTCCATCACTTCATCCATTATGCAGTTTGATTATAATAAACATGTTATCAACTTACTTGACACACCAGGACATGAAGATTTTTCCGAGGATACTTACCGTACATTAACAGCGGTAGACTCTGCACTGATGGTGATTGATGTTGCCAAAGGTGTAGAGATGCGCACGATTAAATTGATGGAAGTTTGTCGCCTGCGCGATACCCCAATTCTCACTTTTATCAACAAATTAGACCGTGAAGGTAAAGAGCCAATTGAATTAATGGACGAAGTTGAAACCGTACTCAATATTGAATGTGCACCTATCACTTGGCCAATTGGCATGGGCAAGCGCTTCAAAGGTGTGGTACATTTACTTGAAGATAAAGTCTATCTGTATGAGGCAGGTAAAAATTCTGAGATTGGGGAAAATATAGTGATTAACGGCGTTGCTAACCCTGAGCTTGATGTAATATTGGGCACTGAAGTTGCACTTGAAATGCGTGAAGAAGTTGAACTTATTCGTGAAACAACCACGCCATTTGACTTGGATGAGTTTCTAGCAGGCAAGCAAACCCCTGTATTTTTTGGTTCAGCCATTTCCAATTTTGGTATTCAGAATTTGCTTGATGGCTTTATTGAGTATGCACCAACGCCAAAAAATCGTGAGTCAGATACCCGAGAAGTCAAACCCGAGGAAAACAAACTCACGGGTTTTGTGTTTAAAATTCAAGCCAATATGGATCCGAAACATCATGATCGCCTTGCTTTTATGCGATTGGTAAGTGGACAATACAAGAAAGGCATGAAGGTTTTGCAAGTATCCACGGGCAAGCAAATCAAAATTGCCAATGCAGTTACCTTTATGTCGCGAGAACGCACCTCAGCAGAAGTGGCTTATGCTGGCGATGTAATTGGTATCCACAATCATGGGGGCATCAGTATCGGTGATACCTTTACCCAAGGGGAAAAACTCACTTTTCAGGGTATTCCAAACTTCGCCCCAGAATTATTTCGTCGTGCCGTCTTAAAAGACCCACTCAAAGCCAAAGCCTTGCAAAAGGGCTTGGACCAACTCTCAGAAGAAGGCGCAACTCAAGTATTTCGCCCAATAATCAACAATGCACAAATTCTCGGTGCCGTGGGTATTTTGCAATTTGATGTGGTTGCCCACCGCTTGAAATACGAATACGGGGTTGATTGTCAGTTTGAAACCATTAATATTGCCACAACACGCTGGATAACAGGTAGCAACAAAGACATTGAACAACTCAAAGCCAAAGCAGGCAACAATGTGGCAATTGACTCTGCTGGCGTTCTCACTTATCTAGCACCATCCACAGTTAATCTACAACTTACGATAGAGCGCCACCCAAACCTAGTTTTTTCCGCTACTCGTGAACATTAGCCAAAAAAAACGACCCGCTAAGATCGTTTTAAAAAATATATTCTACAGCCTTTAAACTGAACAGCTCATATCTTCACCACAACACATAGGTGATTTGATTTTGCCATGACCATTTGGACACTCTGATATTTGCACACTCGACCCATCTTCTAGTGCCAAATTTCCGTCTGTTAATGGTGCATCGCACTTTCCACAAGTTGCATTAACACTCATACCGCATTTTTTACATTCATAAGTTGGCATTATTTTCTCCTTTTATTTGATAAAATGTTATGTTAAAGTAAGTTTAACAACCAAGATTTTATACGATTTAACGAATGGTGATAGGGTTATTTAATTACAAAAAATAGGCGTTTTTCTTAAAAAATTGCAACTAATTTAAGACTAATGGCGTACGAATAAGATGGACTGAACAAAAAAAGGGAGAAACAAATGGTATTAGAAATTGTCTTTGCAGCAGGTTGTTTTTGGGGTGTGGAAAAGAATTTTGAACAAATATCTGGTGTGATTGAAGTAACTTCTGGTTATGCTGGCGGTAATTATGACAACCCAGACTATCACCAAGTGCTGGCAAATAAAGATAATAACACAGCATTTAATTTTCTAAATTTATTAAAAAAAATCTCTTGGAATGACGAAGAAGACGAAAATGATGAGCATAACAAAGAACCCAATAAAAACACCATCAATCATACTGAAGTCGTTAAAGTTATTTATGACACAAAACTGGTTTCTACCGAGTTTTTAATTAAAAACTTTTGGGAATTACACGACCCCACCCAAACCGATGGGCAGGGCAATGATAAGGGTAATAATTATCGCTCAGCCATTTACTGGACGAATGACGAGCAAAAACAAATCGCACTAAGCACTAAAGATGAATACCAAACGCTATTAAATAAAAAAGGCTTTGGAGAGATTGTGAGCGAATTAAAACCTTTAGATAAATTTTGGCAAGCAGAAGATTATCATCAAGACTATTTAGCTAAAAATCCAAATGGCTATTGCCCTAATCATAAAACGGGGGTAAAGTTTGCCAGCAAAGGAATGATCAAAGAAAAACTCAGCGGCACTTATAACGAACACCTCAAAGACCTTATTTTAGAGCCCTTAGGTGACAAGGAAATTATAGTCATTGAGTCCGATGCTTATTGTCCGTATTGTGTGGCTTTTAAGCAAAAAGTACTGGATAAATATAAGGGTAGTATCCCCGTTAGAAGCGTGTTTGCACACAATCTTAAAGGCTATACAATCAAAACGCCAACTTTTGCCACACCAACTATCTTATTTATTGAAAATGGCATAGAAAAAGCAGGTTTTCAGGGTTACCTATCACCACAAGAGTTTTACAAAATTTTAGGGAAATTCAAATTAGGAGACTCTAAAGCCTTTGATATTGCTTTTAACGAAGGGACCGAAGGTCGTTTTTGCAAACAATACGATATCTTCAAAAATACACCAGATGGTGTATTTGTTGACAAACTCTCAGGTGCACCCTTATTTGATACTAATGATCGTTTCAATTCTAAAAGTGGCTGGCTTAGCTTCACCAAAGCTATTGACAACAGTACGATAGAAAAACCAGACAATAGATTTGGCATGAGCCGCATTGAAGTTATATCAAAAAGCACTGGTATTCACTTAGGGCATGTATTTGAAGATGACCAAAATGGCACTCGCCGTTTCTGCATTAATGCTACTGTGCTAGATTTTGTTGCAGATTTAAAACAGTAATCTTGGTGATTTTTAGCTTACTGTTTATCTGCAAAACTTAATACAAAATTAACCGCTACTTCCTCAGAAAGACTCAAACCGCCCACTGTTTTTGACAAGGCAACTAAATTCTTAGCGGGGACGCCATAATCCTTAGCATTGATAATGATTGGCTTCATAGAGGTGATTAGTAACTTCTTTTTATAAACTTTCGCAATTAGTACCTCTAATTTTATCTCTTTGCTAACGCCATAAAACTCCAAAATAGCGGGTATTTCCATTCTCTTGTAATAGCGAATTGACTTGATTTTTTTCATATCAATTGTTGCCTTAATGGTCGCCTGAGGAAATTTTGCCACTTTAAAAAACAACGCTTTCAATCGTTGATCTCTTATCGGTATATTTGTATCTATGCTGCTTAGGTTAATGTTTATTTCTGCCTGCCCTGAGTTAGAAATTGACCCTGTTATGCCTTCAAAAACCGCAGGATCAACCACATATTGTTTTTTTATAGTGCTAAAATTGACTACCGAATTATTGCTGTCAACAATATATTTAGGCGCTGCAAAAGCACCATTTAGTGTGCTTAGTGATAGCAACAAAAATGCAGCCAGTGTTGTTTTTATTAAATTCATATTATTTCCTTAAAATTATTAACCCGATAGAGCAACATAACGATTGATTACTTTCATTCTCACAATTTTTTATTATACAATGAGACTTTTGCATAACTCATAATTCTCCACCCTAATTTCAATTTTTAGAGTTTTTTTAAAAATATTTTCAAAACTACCTGTATTTTTTCATAAAGTCCAAAAAAACGGTTCTTTCAAATCCTGAGTGGGTAACCCCATTAAAATAACACTCTACCACAC
>NZ_CDSC02000248.1 GCF_001298715.1 Bathymodiolus azoricus thioautotrophic gill symbiont | reverse complement strand
AACACTGCTTGTCACAGCATTAAGAATATCCCTAACTAAAATCTCATCTTGCATGAGTGCTGAACCTGCGGCTTTGCTACAAACTTTTTTGGCAGGGCATCCCATATTAACATCAATAATATCGGCGCCAAATTCTACTGCTTTTTGTGCAGAAAACGCCAATTCATCTGCCTCTGAGCCGGCAATTTGAATGCTAATCGGTGCTGACTCCCCTTTAAAGTCTAGGCGATATTTAGATTTATTGGTATTCAGTAAATGTTGTTGTATCACTACCATTTCAGAAGTAGTGAGCGCTGCACCTTGTGCTTTGCATAGCATTCTAAAAGGCTTATCGCTAGTACCTGCCATTGGCGCCAACAACACTTGAGATTTTAATTGATATTGACCAATTTTTATGAACACTAAAACCTTAGTAAATTTAACCTATAAATGCAACACTTCTGTGTTGTTCAGGGTGTCTTTAAAAACTCGTCAAAATAGTATCATTATCCCTATTTTATAGGGGAAAAACGATTCTATAAATCACACCCCTTGCATTTAATAGACTTGTATAAGGGGTTTTGGCAACATAGATTTTATTTTAAAGTTTTGCTTAAACTAAATGCACCACGAACTTGTCCCAAACTATAGCCAGTTGCTTTGTCATGTGGATAATGCATTTGTATTTTTTTCTTAACTTCAGCACTAATGTTTTTACCATGACACGCCAAGCAAACTTTAGCGGTGCCTTGTGCTTTTAAAAATCTAAATTTGCCATCAACCACCTCGGCAGCAAACATCTTATTTGCTTTTTCACCATTGGCAACACGCTGGTCAAATTCTTTTAATTTTGCGCTCTCCCAAGCGTCTAAAACCATGTTGGGGTTACGATTTTTCAAACTAATGCGTCTTACACTCCAGTCTTTATTTTCATTGTTAATTTGCTTGGCTATTTTCGGTGCCACGACAGCACAAACACTGACAGCATTAACGGCGCCACCTGATTTTAAAGCACTTTTTAACTGTGGCTTTAATGTGCCACCAAATTTTTTGATAATACTCATTGCTTCGCTTTTTAATAAGGGGATATCCACTGTTTCGTGATGATCAGCGTAAGAAGCTGCACTTAATAAAGTAATTCCAATGAGTGTGATTGTGATTTTTTTCATGTTAAATGTCCTTTTTTTTCTAAAGATAATGGTAAGTAAAAACAGGTG
>NZ_CDSC02000308.1 GCF_001298715.1 Bathymodiolus azoricus thioautotrophic gill symbiont | reverse complement strand
TAACAAGAGCCAATTTTAATAAGAGGCTGCCCTGTAGGAAACCTACCAGATACACCGGTAACATCAGGGTATATTGAAAATGAACATGTGATGTTATCAGCTAAGTTTTTATTTGCCATATTTGGTTTAATGAAAATTATGCCAATTTCATACACTGGAGAAAACTCAGGTAAAGCAATTAGGCATATTGTTCCAAAAATAAGTCTAAATAGTCAAATCGGTTCCCATGGTTATTTAGAGTTTAATTTTCATGTAGATAACCCTGATTTGTCATTAATTGGCGAAGAGTCAAAAAGACCGCCATGCTTAGAATATTTAGCGTTGTATTGTTTAAGGGGAGATAGTCAAGCAATAACAGAGCTCATAGATTTAAAAGATATTGTAGAATTTATGAGTGATGATGAAATTAAAATAGCACAATCTAATCAGTTTAATATTCAACGACCAGACTCTTTTGAGGACGGAAATCCAAGTATAAAAAATGTTCCGCTTTTTACTAAATTTAATGGCAAATATTATTCTAGATATGACTTTCATAACATTCAATCAACCAACAATTCAAGTAGTACAGTACTAAACAAGATCAACGAGATACTTGTAAATAAAATCAACCCCTTAAAAATAGTTTTTGAAACGGGTGATTTTCTAATATTCAAAAACCAAGAGACAATGCACAAACGAAGTCAATTTACTCCAGAATACAATGGCAATGAAAGGTGGTTAATGCGCTTATTCGGAATGAAAGATACACCCAAAAATCACCTGCATAATCAATTAGTGTTAAGGAGTTAATAATGAAAAAAATCACAAATATTACATTTATAGGACTAGGCGTTATGGGGTTTCCTATGGCTGGGCATTTATCAAAAAATCATAATTTTTCTGTAACTGTTTGGAATAGAACAATAGCTAGGACAGAAGAATGGGCAGATAAATACGATGGAAGTATTGCTAGTTCAATTAAAAATGCTATTGCAAAAGCAGATATGATACTAATTTGCGCTGGAAAAGATGAGGATGTTGAGGAAATTATTTATGCAGAAAATGGCATTTTGCAAAATATTAATAGTTCGATTGTTATTGACCATACAACCACTTCGCATAAGTTGGCTCAAAAACTAGCAGCATCTTTTAAAGAAAAAGATATTGAATTTATTGATGCACCTGTTAGTGGTGGTGAAATTGGGGCAATAAATGCTCAATTAAGTATTATGGCTGGTGGTAATAAAAAAACCATACAAGCAGTAAATCCAGTATTAAAACACTATGCAAAAAATATAACTCATATGGGTAGCCATGGATATGGGCAATTAGCAAAGATGGTAAATCAAATATGCATTGCTGGAGTTTTGCAAGGATTATCTGACGGAATTTTATTTGCAGAAAATGAAAACATAGATATTGAAAAATTACTATCAGCTATATCAGGCGGAGCTGCACAATCTTGGCAAATGGAAAATAGAGCGTTAACAATGAGCAAAAGAGAGTTTGATTTTGGTTTTGCCATCAAGTGGATGGTTAAAGATTTAGGCTATTGCTTAGATAGAGCAGAAGATAATAAAACAGATTTGTCATTTACCAAAAGCGTATATGATAAATATCAAAAATTAATGAAAAATGGTGATGGGAATTTAGACACATCAGCATTGATTTTGCAAAATAAAGGGGAATAAAATGTTTATTGAAGGTTCATTACTAGCAGATTATTTGTTAATTGGTGTATTAGTTTTAGTGGTTGCATCTTTTGTGGCTGGTTTTTTAGATGCTGTTGCTGGTGGCGCTGGTTTAATCCTAGTGCCAGCATTTATCCTTACCGGTATGCCGCCGCAACTAGCATTAGGACAAGAAAAATTAGTTTCTACCTTGGGCACATTTTCAGCAATTTACAATTACTTTAAAAGTTCTAAAATAATTTGGAAAGTGGCAGGATACGGCATACCTACAGCACTTATAGGTGCTTATATTGGTGGAAAGGTTATTTTATCCATTGATGAGTCAATAGTTGGTCAGATAATTTTCTTTTTGATTCCCATTGGTTTACTGGTATCTTTTATGCCCAAGAAAGATACAAAAGATGGAGCATATCAACCTAGTAAAAAAGATATTATGATAGTTTTGCCATTGGTTTGTTTTATTGTTGGTTTTTATGATGGCTTTTTTGGTCCAGGAACAGGGAGTATATTAATTCTGGCATTACACTTTTTAATTCACATGCCATTAGTTGAGTCATCGGCTACTTCAAAAATATTTAATTTAGCATCTAATGTTGGTGCGTTTGTCGCATTTTTTATAGCCGGGAAAATGGCATTTATAATTGGAATACCAATGGTGTTGGCAAGTATCGGAGGGAATTATATCGGTAGTCATGTAACTATTAAAAATGGTGATAAAATAATCAAACCGTTGATTTTTTCTTCTATTGCAATTTTATTTATATCTCTTGGGATTAAATATGTATGGTAAAAATACATAACAAATCATTCCAGCCGACCGCTAACGCGTCGGCTGAATTCAAGCGTTATGTGTAAAAGAGAAAACTATGGAATCAGATAGACCGCAAAAAATATCAATCGATCATGATGACTATCATGCTGAACATATTGGAAGAACAAAAAAAAAGGAGAACAATTCTTTCTTACTACTCCATTTGAACCTGCAATAAATGAAAAAGAAGGCTGTGAATATATAGCTCTATTTAAATTCGATAATGAAGGTAACCTTTTAGAGCATATTATTGATGAAATAGGCTCAAGAGGTTCGTATGATGAAAACGAGCGCAAAGAAAAATATCTCGCCCGCCTAAATGAACTTGGCGAAGTTAAATGGCTCTTGTTAAAAACAAGAGCC
>NZ_CDSC02000306.1 GCF_001298715.1 Bathymodiolus azoricus thioautotrophic gill symbiont | reverse complement strand
CAATAAACCTATTTTTCATACACCATTTATTTAACCAATGAAAAGATACATTGCCCACCACTTTCCCAATGAGTTAAAAACTTATGCATTACTAACACTTGCCAGTGTTTTGACAGTAGTGGCTGTTACTTTTTTCTTATCTATTAGTGGATTTTCACAGCATATTTTTAAAACTTTCATTGTTGAGTATCCTGTTTTAAATTTTATTATTACACCAATTACTTTTGTTGCAATTATTTATTTTGCCAAGCAGTATTGTCACTTTGTGCAAGGCAGTGGTATTCCACAACTTATTGCTGCCACTAACTCACGCAATAAATCTATTCGTGAAAAATTACTTTCTTTTAGAGTGGCAACGGGAAAAATAGGTTTTATTTTTCTGGCAATGCTGGGTGGTGCGCCAATTGGCATTGAAGGGCCTAGCATTCATATTGGTGGTTCAATTTTTTATGGCTTTAATCGTTTTATTAAACTTAATCGTAAATTTTTAATTCACGCCCTGATTGCCATTGGCGGTAGCGCAGGACTGATTGTGGCATTTAATGCACCGATAGCTGGCATATTGTTTGCTTATGAAGAAATTGGTAGAAATCTAAAAAAACAAGCCTTAATTCTTATTGCAATTGTTAGCGTGATGGTTTATATATTTTCGATTATTTATCGTGGTAATGCCCCTTATTTAGGCGATTTATCTTTACATTCGCTTGACTTAAGTCTAATTTGGCAACTATTACCTTTGGCAATTATTACAGGGATTTTTGGCGGTTTGTTTGCTAGGGCAATGCTTTATTTGATTAAAAAATTTATTGCCCATACCAAAACTAAAGTTATTATTATTGCACTGTTGTTGGGTGTTGTTGTTGCAATTTTTAATTATTTGTCTGCTGGGAAAATTGCAGGTTCTGGACATGCTGAAGTTTTGCAAATTCTTAATAATAAAGCACTGGGTTTAGACTTTGTTGTGATGAAATACTTTGCCACGCTAAGCTCATTTGTATCTACTATTCCAGGTGGCGTCTTTATGCCAAGCATTTCAATTGGTGCGGGGCTTGGCTCAGAAGTGGCTAATTTCTATACACAAATTAATACGCAAGTTGTGATAATAATGGCAATGATTGGGTATTTAAGTGCGGTGATTAGAGCACCACTCACCTCAACTTTTGTCATTCTTGAAATGACGCTGAGTCTGCATTTACTACTCCCGGGATTACTGGTCGCCTTTATTGCTAACTTTATCTCTAAACAAATTTACCAACAACCTATCTACGAAGCCTTGGCTGACAACTACCTAAAACTCACTAAAAAGGCTTAACCACAACTAAAATAACAATTGCTATCAGTATTAGTACTGGAAATTCGTTAAACCAGCGATAAAAAATATGTGAACGAGTATTGTTATTCGCTTTTAACCCAAATCCAAAAATAAAA
>NZ_CDSC02000053.1 GCF_001298715.1 Bathymodiolus azoricus thioautotrophic gill symbiont | reverse complement strand
GAAGGCGGATCTGCTTATCCAGCTCAAGAACATACTTTAATAGCAGAACATAAAATAAGAATGTTGCGAAACAATATAAATATCCACATGCAAAATATAATGAGTAACGATGTGCCTCTTTTAGATGCCGCTATTCAATTTAGCTTATCTGGTAAATTAAAAGATATGGTCTTTAAACAATATAAAGTTGCTAATTGTGGAGAATGTTCAAACATAATGTTGCATGAGTTAAGTCGGCATTATCCTGATATGGCAGTAGAAACACTAGAAACGCCTGAGCATACTTTCAACTTGCTTAACCGTGATCAATCAACCCCTTTGCTCAAACCTGATAAATGGAATGCAGACACTTTGATAATAGACACTTGGAAGAAAAATATTTATATTAAAGGGGAGTTTATACCTGAATATTACAATGCTCATATTAACCCTGGAGGTCAATTTACCAATATGCTAAAGCATGAAAGAGTGATGACTATAAATATATTTAACACCCCAATCAAAAAATAGAAAATGCAAAGTTCTCCTAACACAAAGATCTTAATATCTTATGATTAATACTTTAGAGTCCTACCATCAAACCTACACCTACGACCTAGGCAACAACCTAACCCACCTTTCACACCAAGCAAAAAGCAATACTTGGCAACAAACCCTCTCCATCCACCCAAGCAACAACCGTGGCACCGAAACCCAGCAATCTACCAGCGACTTTGATGCCAACGGTAACCTGCTAGTCTTAAATAACATTGGCACGCTACATTGGCACTACAACAACACCCTTAACCAACTCAGTAAAGCAGACAAAAGCAACACCAGACAGTACTATATCTATGATTACCAAGGCAGGCGAGTTCGTACTGTGGTTGAATCCAACAATCAAGTACAAAGCCAAAGAGATTACCTGCTCTCACTAGACATA
>NZ_CDSC02000134.1 GCF_001298715.1 Bathymodiolus azoricus thioautotrophic gill symbiont | reverse complement strand
CAGGCTTCCCAGCCTTATCTTGGGTCATAAATTCACATTTTGGTTCATCAAAGTAACCTTTGCACGACCAGAAAAATCCTTTTTTTCCCTTAATTCTTCTTAGTTTTTTGCCACACTTGGGGCAATCTGGCATATCTTTTTCAAACACAGCTTTTCCATTGTTATTTTGGGCTACTGTCTTACAATCTGGATATCCACTACACCCCCAAAACTGTCCTTTCTTGCCTTGTCGTAAAAACATATCTTTGCCACACGCTGGGCATTCAACTGTTTGAATATTTGCCTCAATACTTATCTCTTGAGACTCAATGGTTTCAATTAATTTACTCAACCAATCCACTTGCCAATTCATAAAGGCATCAAGTGTCAATTCACCTGCAGCAATCTTTGACAAAGCACCTTCCATTATTGCTGTCATACCAGGATCTTTAAGCTCTGTTGGTACAGCAGATATCAACGCCCTGCCTGTATCGGTTGATATTATTTGTTTTTTATTAACCGTTAAAAAATTGCGTTTTTTTAACAATTCAATGATGTTTGCTCTAGTTGCAGAAGTGCCTATGCCTTCATCGCCTCTCAATATTTTTTTAAGATTGGCATCGGTTACGAACTGGTGTGCATTTTTCATCGCTTTAACCAATGTACCTTCGTTGTATCTTGCGGGTGGCTTTGTTTGCTTGGTCTTAATATCCACTGTGTCAAGAGTTAATTCTTGTCCTTGCGTTAATCTTGGCACAGTGTCTTGTTTTAATTCTGCCTGAGCGTTTGTAACAACTTTCCATCCTAAATTAATATCTACATGAATGTTTGCACTAAATATTTCTCCAGCAGTATTGATTTCAATGCTGGTTTTATCGTATTCATAGTCTGGGTAAAACTGAGCGATGTAACTCCTACAAATCAAATCATAAAGTTTGCTTTCATCTGTGGTCATCTCTGAGACATTCACTTGCATATTATCCGTAGGGATAATGGCATGATGGGCGCTTAGTTTTTTATCATTCCATACTTTAGAGCGAACTGCTAAATC
>NZ_CDSC02000458.1 GCF_001298715.1 Bathymodiolus azoricus thioautotrophic gill symbiont | reverse complement strand
AACAAAAACAGGCGTAAAGAGCATCGCTACAAACTAGTGTTTGAAATGGCGCATATCCGTAAACACCATGGCGATACCATGTTCGTTTGCCGCCTCGATCACTTCTGTATCACGCATTGATCTACCCGGTTGGATAATAGCTTTGATACCATCTTTCGCTGCGGCATCAATACCGTCTCTGAATGGGAAGAAAGCATCTGATGCCATTACCGAACCTTTAACTTTTAGCCCCTCATCAGTGGCTTTAATGCCAGCGATTTTTGCTGAATAAACACGAGACATTTGCCCCGCACCTACACCAATTGTCATCTGATTTTTAACATAAACAATGGCATTTGATTTAACGGCTTTGGCCACTTTCCAAGCGAATAGTAAGTCTTTGATTTGCTCGTTGGTTGGTTGCGTGTTGCTAACGCATTTAATATTGTTTTCATTGATAACACCTAAGTCTTTGTCTTGCACCAATAAGCCGCCAGTGACACGCTTGTAGTCCAGTGATGGCTGTGCTGCGTTCAAGTCTCCACATTCTAAAACACGAACATTTTGTTTATTTGATAGGATTTTTTTAGCCTCGTCATCAATATTTGGTGCAATGATAACTTCAACAAATTGACGCTCAATAATGGCTTGTGCTGTTTTTGCATCTAAGTCGCGATTAAAGGCAATAATGCCACCAAATGCTGAAGTTGGGTCGGTTTTAAAGGCATCATTATAAGCATCAAAAATTTTAGAGCGCACAGCAACACCGCATGGGTTGGCGTGTTTGACAATCACACAAGCAGGCTCGTTAAAACTGCGTACACATTCAAGTGCGGCGTCAGCATCTGCCATATTGTTATACGACATTTCTTTGCCTTGACATTGAGTGGATGACGCCACGCAAGCCTCAGTAATGTTTTTTTCAACATAGAAAGCAGCTGATTGATGTGGGTTTTCCCCATAACGCATTGACTGAGTTTTGTGAAATTGTAAGTTCATGGTATGCGAAAAACCATCCTCTTCTTTGCCTAAATAATTGGCAATCGCACCATCGTATTGCGCGGTGTGTTCAAAAGCTTTCAGTGCCAATTTAATGCGAGTATTTAGCATGGTATTGCCATTTGTATTGATTTCATCAATCACGCTTTGGTAGTCTGTACTATCTACCACCACCGTTACTGAGGCGTGGTTTTTAGCACTTGAACGCAACATTGCAGGACCGCCAATGTCAATGTTTTCAATCGCATCTTCTAAGGTGCAATCAGGATTGGCAATCGTTGCTTGAAAAGGGTAGAGGTTAACCACAACTAAATCAATTGGGTTAATATCATTTTGTGCCATTACATCTTCATCAAGTCCTCGGCGTGCAAGAATACCACCATGAATTTTTGGATTAAGTGTTTTAACACGACCTGCCATCATCTCAGGAAATCCTGTGTAATCCGATACCTCAATCACGGGGATATTGTTATCAGCTAAAAGTTTGGCTGTACCACCTGTGGAAAGAATTTCAATATCTTTGCTGGCTAAAGATTGTGCCAATTCAAGAATGCCAGTTTTGTCAGAAACACTGATGAGTGCGCGTTTTATCATTTATCTTTTGTGTACTCTAAGGCTTCTTGAAAACCTTTAATATAACCATACATAACTAAACAATTGTTATCACGAAAAAGTTTATCAGATACCTTAATAGAATCGTTTATTTTTTTATCAAAATTTATTTTCTTTTTGTAAGACTCCTCAAGCATTTGAAAAATGCTAAAAATATAGCGCTCAGAATTTATAGAAGGATCTCTTCTTATTATATGAGGCAGGGAAAATGCTAGTAGTTTGATGCTATCAAAAGTAGAAACATTTATTTCATATTCTTCACAATACTCACCAATATCGATCAGAGCATCAGCCATAGCGAGATGAATATTTTCTTCATTAGGAATGCTACTGTCACCAAAAATTCCGCCAGAAGAGCGCAAATGTTTAACTATTTTTTTAGTGTGTTTTAATAATTCATCTCTTTCTATTTTCATGTTGTTGTAATTTGATATTGAACCTGAATAAAAAACGCCTAGGATAAATCACTAGGCGTTATTGCGTGTTTAAATATTTTTTTAAAACATTCAAAGATTATCTAAATATTCTCTGATAGCCTCACTTTCGCAATTTTCTTTGATATAACTCTCTTTTTTCGATATTCTTTCAAAAATAACATTAGCTTCTTGTATTTTTTTATCAATGAATGCTATATCATCATTTGATAACCCATATTCTGTTCGATAATTCATCCTAAATCCTCTTATTTGTTAAAAAATATCTAC
>NZ_CDSC02000305.1 GCF_001298715.1 Bathymodiolus azoricus thioautotrophic gill symbiont | reverse complement strand
GAAAGCGTTTATTATTTTAACAAGATTTTGCGCAGATGGCCCAGAGCGTCCACTACGATAATCGTATGCTGCATCAGCAGTAATTCCCATTTCTTCACTTGTAGAAGACTTTAATCCTTCGTTTCGCAAAATGTTACGAAATTTTTTTTGAAAATTACTTGCAAAAATATCCATATTTACCGTATAATCCCGTTAAATTATATGAATACAGTAAAAAAATATACGAACTGTTAATCCATTTAACGCTAGTTTGATCTCAGTTCTAGAAGCCAAATTCATAAATTGTAGTTAAAAAAGTTTTTAATTATAAATTATAATTTATATCTTTGCTTAATTCATATAAATTTTTATTAATTTGAGGATTTTATGGAACAAGTAAGCGGAAATTTAACCTTAAAAGGACACTGCAATTACATTATAGGTTTTTGTTCACCTACTACAATCATTGCCACTAAGCCAATTCATGATAATTTACCCTTATCAACAATTAGTTACCCTTACCAACAATTAGTTACCCTTATCACTAAAAAATAGAGATGGGAAATTTAAAAACCCTTATTGCAATAGTATCTAAAAAAATAAGTTACCCTTTATCAACAATTAGTTACCCTTTATCAACAATTAGTTACCCCTATCAACAATTAGTTACCCTTTATCAACAATTAGTTACCCTTTCATCAACAATTAGTTACCTTTCATCAACAATTAGTTACCCTTGTTGCCCTACAGACACTATTACAAAGGTAAAAACAATAACAGCCCTTAAACTACTAAAATTCTTTATAAAATTAGTATTAAAGTCAAAAGGAAAACGCTGTGGAAAATAACTCTCTAATTTTAAAAAAAAGAGAGAGAGCAATTGATGCACTTGCTCGTAACAACAATATTATCAAATCATTATTTCACTACGATAAGCCAATTAGTTTTCTAATCATCACTTTAGCAATTCAAAAAATTAAAGTTGGTGCACACAAAGAA
>NZ_CDSC02000303.1 GCF_001298715.1 Bathymodiolus azoricus thioautotrophic gill symbiont | reverse complement strand
ATGGAAGTGTTGCACTTATGGGTTGAATTCGCCAATTTGATAAAAAGTGGTATTTACAGACACAAAAAAGTATATTTTTACTGGCTTAGTGAATTTTTAAAACCCATATTTTAAGTTTTGAAAGTTAATGCAGAGGTCTAAAATTATATTGGGTTAATGCAGAAGTCTCTTTAGGGGTGTACAAAAGACCTTGACAAATTTTTTTTATATAATGAAAAACATAACAAACGCACTAAACAAACTAACTAAACTCCTTACGGTTGCCATAATTTCAGTCTCTTTAAATGCTTTTGGTGTTATGATGGGTTCAAACATTACAATCAGCACTAATCATGTTAATGCTACTGCTGGAACTGCTATTACACCTGTTACCATCTCTAATAGAGGTGATGATGCTTCTTATTACTTAATTTCTCCTGCTATCTCCAATGGCTTATCCTTTAATAAAAAAAACTGGAACCATCTCTGGAATGCCAATTGTTGCATCTGATTCAGTGACTTATACTGTAACTGCAGTTGGTCGTCGTGCTCAGGACACTGCAACTGTTGTCATTACTGTTGGTGTCGGTAATATTAATCTGGCTTTTGGAAAACACGCCACACAATCCAGCATATATCTATACCACGATATCATCCCTGTTGCCAGCTATGCAGTAGATGGTAACACTGATGGCTATTTCTTAAATAAGAGCACAACCCATACCAAATATGAACAAGGTGCTTGGTGGCAGGTTGATCTAGGCGGTAAGAAAAATATCAATGAAATCATTATCCACAACCGCACTGATTGCTGTGTAAATAGACTAAGCAACTACCAAGTGAGTATTTCTAATAAAGCAGACTTTAGCACACATACCTATCAACAAGACTTCCATGTTGCGCCTAATCCTAAAACAAACATTAAATTAGACGCACCAGGTAAACAAGGTCGCTATGTTAGAATCCAATTGCTTGACAAGAACTATCTGTCTCTAGCAGAAGTTCAAGTTATGGGCGTTGATCCTTTGCGTTTTCCTGAGGTGGATACTTCTAGTGCTAAAAATGATTTTGGTGGATTTTATAATGCGCCATCTTATCCAAATTTATCGGATTTTGCCACTCTTCAAGCCGATGGCTCAATCAAGGCGTGGGGTGACTCAAATTCTGGAGGATCAGATACACCCGCTGTCAGTGGCTATACCAAGATTTATTCAACTAGGTATGCCTTTGCCACCCTTAAAGACGATGGCTCAATCAAGGCGTGGGGTGACTCAAATTCTGGAGGATCAGATGCACCCGCTGGCAGTGGCTATATCAAGATTTATTCAACTATGTATGCCTTTGCCGCCCTTAAAGACGATGGTTCAATCACGGCGTGGGGTGCACCAGGTTGGGGAGGCTCAGATGCACCCGCTGGCAATGGCTATACCAATATTTATTCAACTAGGTATGCCTTTGCCGCCCTTAAAGATAATGGTTCAATCAAGGAGTGGGGTTTATCAGGTTTGGTAGACTCAGGTGCACCCGCTGGCAATGGCTATACCAATATTTATTCAACTAGGTATGCCTTTGCCGCCCTTAAAGACGATGGTTCAATCAAGGCATGGGGTACACCAGGTTGGGGAGGCTCAGATGCACCCACTGGCAGTGGCTATACCAATATTTATTCGAATTCGAGTGCCTTTGCTGCCCTTAAAGACGATGGTTCAATCAAGGTGTGGGGTGCACCAGGTTGGGGAGGCTCAGATGCACCCACTGGCAGTGGCTATACCAAGATTTATTCGAATGCGAGAGCCTTTGCTGCCCTTAAAGCCGATGGCTCAATTAAGGCGTGGGGTGACTCAGGTTTTGGAGGTATAGGCGCACCCACTGACAAAGGCTATACCGAGATCTATTCAACTAATTCGGCCTTTGCTGCCCTTAAAGCCGATGGCTCAATTAAGGCGTGGGGTGACTCAGGTTTTGGAGGTATAGGCGCACCCACTGACAAAGGCTATACCGAGATCTATTCAAATGTAGCTGCCTTTACTGCTATTAAGGCTGATGGCTCAATCAGGACATGGGGTAACCCAGAGTATAGGGTCAAGTAAACTTCTTTCTATAAATTCAAGAGCGTTTTGTTTGCCTTTTGCAGAGCTTTAACACCTTGGTTGTCTTTGCCTAAGTGTCTAAGCCAGGTACTGTGTTTTGTCCAGTTTTAATGAACATCAAAACGAAGCATTAAAAAGATAACTAGACTTTTCGTTGAAGTCAATAAAAAGGACCCTGTAAACCAGATTGTGTAAAGTCCTCTCTAAAAAATCATAGCACTAACCCGTTTACTCCGTTTTGGTTCCTATTTTGATAAAATAACAACTCTCGCTATAACTATCCT
>NZ_CDSC02000301.1 GCF_001298715.1 Bathymodiolus azoricus thioautotrophic gill symbiont | reverse complement strand
CACCTAACTATTAATGCAAAGGTTTCGTAGTTACCTTTGATACCTAGTAGGGTCAGGTATACCTACTTTTTTAAAACCGAGTTTTCGATACTCGCAAGCATCACAAAATCCACAAGCATCGCCATTATTATCCGCTTGATAGCAGGTGGTAGTCAATGAGTAGTCCACACCTAATGACAACCCTTTTTGAATAATTTGCGCTTTGTGTAAATCAATAAGCGGTGTGTGGATAGTAAGTTTTTTTCCTTCAACACCTTGTTTAGTGGCTAAATTCGCCATAATTTCAAAGGATTTAATATATTCTTTACGACAATCTGGATAGCCCGAATAATCCAGCGCATTGACACCAATAAAAATATCTTGGCAGTCTAGTACTTCAGCCCAAGCCATAGCATAAGATAAAAAGATGGTATTGCGTGCAGGCACATAAGTCACAGGTATTCCATCACTAGGCTTAAATTTAGGCACTTCAATGGCGCTATCAGTCAATGCAGAGCCACCAATATCGTTTAAAGAGATACTCATGGTTCTGTGTTCTATGGCACTAAACAGTTCAGCAACTTGTTTGGCTGAGTTAAGTTCTGATTTTTGTTTTTGTCCATAATCAAAACTTAACGCATAACAATCCAACCCTTGGGATTTGGCGATGGCAAGCGTGGTAGTGGAATCTAAGCCACCTGATAAAAGAATAACAGCTTTAGACATTTGCGAGATTGCCTTTTTCTTCCAGCCATTTTTTACGATCAGGAGCACGCTTTTTGCTAAGCAACATATCCATCATTTGAAAAACTTGTAGTGGGTCGTCTAATGTTAATTGAATCAATCGGCGTGTATCAGGCAACATTGTAGTTTCACGAAGTTGCGAAGGATTCATCTCGCCTAGACCTTTAAAGCGTTGAACCTGTATTTTAACGCGTTTGTTTTCTTTTTCAAGTTTGTTGATAACACTGTCTCTTTCGCTATCATCTAACGCGTAATGAACTTGTTTGCCTGCATCAATTCGATATAGTGGTGGCATAGCAACATACACATGTCCTTCTTTAATCAATTTTGGAAAGTGTTTGACAAATAGAGTGCAAATTAATGTAGCAATATGTGCACCGTCAGAGTCCGCATCCGCCAAAATACAAATTTTCCCATAGCGCAGACCCGACATATCTTCATTGTTTGGCTCTAAACCAATTGCCACACTAATGTCATGTACTTCATTACTAGCCAATACTTGCTCTGAATCTACTTCCCATGTGTTTAGAATCTTGCCTCGTAGTGGCAAGATTGCTTGATATTCTTTATCTCGTGCTTGTTTGGCGGAACCACCCGCAGAATCACCCTCAACTAAAAACACCTCGCTTTGACTTAGGTCGTGACTGATGCAATCTGAAAGTTTTCCGGGCAAGGCAGGACCACTAACGATTTTTTTACGCACCACTTTCTTGCCTGTTTTTAGGCGTGACTGTGCATTCATGATGGCTAATTCAGCAATCTTCTCAGCCACAGAGGTATGTTGATTAAGCCAAAGACTAAAGGCATCTTTAATTGTATTGGCTACAAAACTGGCACACTCTCTGGAGGACAATCGTTCTTTGGTTTGTCCTGAGAATTGTGGGTCTAAAATTTTAATAGACAACACATAAGCGATTCTTTGCCAAACATCATCTGGTGTGAGTTTAATATTTTTTGGTAGTAAATTTCTAAATTCACAAAACTCTTTTAAGGCGTCTGTTAATCCAGAGCGTAGCCCATTGACATGGGTGCCACCTTGAGAGGTGGGAATAAGGTTAACATAACTCTCACCAATAACATTGGTGTTGAACTCAGTCCATGCCAGTGAGCAGTTTAGTTGTTGTTTTTCAGATTCATAATTCACCACAAATGGCTTCTCTGGCAAGCAGTCCAAGCTATCAAGTGAAATTGACAGATAGTCTTTTAAACCATCTTTATAAGTCCACTGGTTTTTGGTTTCATCTATTTCGTTATGGAAGGTAACTTTTAAACCTGGGCACAATATTGCTTTTGAGCGTAAGTTATGTCTGAGTTTGCTAACAGAGAATTTATCTGAGTCAAAAAATTTCCCATCTGGCATAAACTTAACTTTAGTGCCGGTATTACGCTTACCAACTGTACCAATCACTTCAAGCTCAGTTTTTTTAAGACCCTCAGAAAAGCTAATGTAATGTTCTTTAGCATCGCGTTTAATCCAAATCTCCACTAAAGTTGATAGTGCATTAACCACCGAAATACCTACGCCATGCAAACCACCAGAAAATTGATAAGAATCGTTTGAAAATTTACCACCGGCATGAAGCTTGGTTAGAATAACCTCAACACCAGAGCAACCTTCTTCAGGGTGGATGTCAACTGGCATACCACGACCATCGTCTTCAACTGATAAAGAGCCATTTTTGTAAAGTACCACATTGATTGTAGTCGCATAACCAGCAACGGCTTCATCGACACTATTATCAATAACTTCTTGTGCTAAATGGTTTGGTCGCTCAGTCTCGGTGTACATTCCTGGGCGTTTACGCACTGGGTCTAAACCTGATAGTACCTCAATGGATGATGAATCATAGTTGTTCATTTGTTATTTAATACCTAAGAATATTTTGCGAAGTATCATACCAAAAAAAACCCCGTAAAAACGAGGCTTTCTTTTTAATTTTTATTTACAAGTATTTTTTTATTCTACAAGGCGAGTTTTGAAATTGAGCAAGGAGTTTAACAAATCTAAACGACTAAGCAATTTTAAAATTCAACGCCGTAGAATAACAAAAAACAAAGTAAAGAATTACATCATGCCACCCATGCCACCCATATCTGGAGTAGGTGCAGTAGACCCAGACTGAGGAATTTCGGTAACCATTGCCTCGGTGGTAATCATTAGACCGGAAATACTAGCTGCATGCTGTAAAGCAGCACGCGTTACTTTAGTTGGGTCTAAGATTCCCATCTTCAGCATATCACCGTACTCATCTGTGCCAGCATTGTAACCATAGTTACCTTTGCCGTTAGCAACTTCGTTTAATACAACAGAAGGCTCACCACCACCATTAGCAACGATTTGACGCAGTGGTGCTTCCATAGCGCGTTTAACAATATCAATACCGATATCTTGGTCATGATTGTCACCTTTTAGTTTATTTAATGTACTAATAGCACGAACCAAGGCAACACCGCCACCAGGTACAACACCTTCTTCTACGGCAGCGCGCGTTGCGTGCAAAGCATCATCAACACGGTCTTTCTTCTCTTTCATTTCCACTTCAGTAGCAGCGCCAACTTTAATTACGGCAACGCCACCAGAAAGTTTAGCCAAACGCTCTAAAAGCTTTTCTTTGTCATAGTCAGAAGTTGTTATCTCCATTTGTGTTTTAATTTGCGCAATACGACCATTGATTGCTTCTTTAGAGCCAGCACCATCAACAACAATAGTAACCTCTTTTCCGACTTCAATACGCTTGGCACCTCCTAAGTGATCTTCAGTGATAGCTTCAAGTGACAAGCCAATTTCTTCAGAAATTACCTCACCACCTGTCAAAACAGCCAAATCTTGTAAGATGGCTTTACGACGATCACCAAAACCAGGTGCTTTAACAGCAGCGACTTTAACAATACCACGCATATTGTTGACCACTAAGGTCGCCAACGCTTCGCCTTCAATGTCCTCAGCAATAATCAACACAGATCTACTAGACTTTTGTGCCAATTCAAGCGTTGGTAGTAAATCACGAATATTTGAGATTTTTGCGTCGTGTAATAGAATGTATGGATTGTCCAAATCAGCAGTCATCGCTTCTTGGTTATTCACAAAGTAAGGTGATAGATATCCACGGTCAAACTGCATACCTTCAACCACATCTAATTCGTTATCAAAACCTGAGCCTTCTTCAACAGTAATAACACCTGCTTTACCTACTCTATCCATTGCTTGAGCAATAATATCACCAACAGAGGTATCTGAGTTAGCAGAAATAGTGCCTACTTGTGCAATTGCCTTAGTGTCATCACAAGGCTGAGATAATTTGCGCAATGCTTTTACTGCAGCTTCTGCGGCTTTATCTATGCCACGCTTAAGGTCCATCGGGTTCATGCCTGCAGCAACAGACTTTACACCTTCGGTCACTAGCGCTTGCGCCAATACGGTTGCAGTTGTTGTGCCGTCACCTGCGATGTCATTGGTTTTAGAAGCAACTTCTTTCACCATTTGCGCACCCATGTTTTCGAATTTATCTTCTAGTGTGATTTCTTGTGCAACCGATACGCCGTCTTTAGTGATCTGTGGACCACCATAAGATTTGTCTAAGACGACATTTCTGCCTTTAGGTCCTAAGGTTACTTTTACTGCATTAGCCAATATATTAACACCGTCTAACATTGCATTTCTGGCTTCTGAGCCGAATTTAATATCTTTTGCTGACATTTTAATCTCCTTTATTTAATTACAGCAACAATGTCGCTTTCAGTCATTACTAACAAAGTTTCACCATCTGTTTTAATTTCAGTACCAGCAAATTGAGTAAATAAAACTTTGTCACCAACTTTAACATCTAAGGCGATGTTATCGCCATTGTCATTTTTTTTGCCATTGCCTGTTGCAATAATAACACCTTCTAAAGGTTTCTCAGCTGCTGCATCAGGAATGATAAGACCACTTGCAGTGGTTTTTTCTTCTTCTATTCTACGGATAATCACACGGTCGTGAAGGGGGCGGATATTCATTTTTTACTCCTAGTATTTATTTTTTAAAGATAAAATGCAATGCTTAAGCTTTTTCTAAAGAACTTTTTACTTGTTGCATGGCTTTGTTTTCAAGTTGGCGAACTCTCTCAGCAGAAACACCATACTTGTTAGCTAAAGTATATAGGGTCGTTTTTTCTTCTTTCAAGTACCTAGACTGTAAAATATCCAAACTTCTTTCGTCTAGTGTAGAAAGTGCTTTGTAAAGTTGCTGTTGTTGGTGTTTTTGTGTGTCATCACTAAGTAATAATTGCTCAGGTGTTTTCGTGTTGGTGTTGGTTAAATAGCGTTCTGGCGCTGAATTGTCTTCATCATCTGAGATTTCAAATGTAACATCATTAAATTGTAAGCGTGATTCCATTTCCAGTACATCTTTAGGGCGTACACCAAGTTCATCAGCAATTTCCTGTGCTTGTTTCTCATTTAATGATTGATAAATATTTGCTTTTGCCTTCTTAAGCTTGAAAAATAATTTGCGCTGTGCTTTAGTAGTAGCAACCTTAACAATCTTCCAGTTTTTAAAAACAAACTCGTGAATCTCAGCGCGAATCCAATAGACTGCATAAGAAGCAAGACGCACATTTTTATATGGGTTAAACTTCTTAACTGCCTTCATTAAACCAATGGTGCCTTCTTGGATTAAATCCGCTTGCTCTAAGCCATAACCCTTGTAGCCATGTGCGATAAAAGCCACAAAGCGTATATGTGATAATACTAACTTTCTAGCAGCGCTTAAATCGTGGTTTTCGTATAGTTCAACGGCCAAATCATGCTCTTCTTGTGCTGATAAAATCGGTGGGTACTTCTGAACACTAACATCTTGCGTGTTGGTGCTAAAAGTTTGAATAGTGGGTAGTGCAAAATTTTGACTCATAACATTAAAAAAACAATAAAATAGGCTGATATTATACTATCATTAGTGCTATCCAATAAGGGCTTTAAGTAAATCCTGATGTTTAATTGATTGTTGCTCAATGTTTAGGCGTTGTGAATGGATAATGGTGGATAACTCATTAAGTGCAATATCAAAGTCATCATTAACCACCAAATAATCAAATTCGTCATAATGTTGCATTTCACTAACAGCGTCTTTCATTCTGCGCTCAATAATTGTTGGATTGTCTTGCCCTCTATCGGTTAAACGCTCTCTTAGCGCCTCAATAGAAGGTGGAATAATAAAGATACTAATGATACCTGAAAAAAATTTTTCAACTTGTCTGGCACCTTGCCAATCAATTTCTAAAATAACATCTTGATTTTGTGTGAGTAAGTCTTTGACCGTTTGTTTGGCGCTACCGTAGTGATTATCAAATACACAGGCTGATTCAATAAAACCATTGTTATTATTGATTTCGTCAAATTCATTTTTAGACACAAAGAAATAGTTTTCTCCATGTACTTCACCTGAACGAGCTGCACGCGTGGTGTGCGAAACTGATACGCAAAGATTTTTCGTTTTTTCAATCAGTGCTTTAACTAAAGAGGTCTTTCCGCAACCAGAAGGCGCAGCAACAATAAATAGATTTGACATTACTCTTTTGTATAGCCTGCAATGTCATCGGCGCCATCTACTGAAAAGAAAAACTTTTCCATTTGTTCTTTTAGATAGCTTTGTGCGTTTTCATCAAGCATATTAAGGTTGTTTTCGTTGATTAGCATAGTCTGGTGGTCTAACCATTGTTGCCAGCCTTGCTTAGAAACATTAGCTAGAATGCGTTGACCCAGCTCACCTGGATAGGGTGCACGCTCTAATGCTTCAAGTTCTTTGTTTAGTTTTACACATTGGATAGTATTCATAAGTGTTTTGCCTTGATACCTAATAATCTTAAACTTGTAAAATAAATGATAGCGGAAGCACTGATAATACTAGCAATTGTTAGTATTCTGTGCCATGCATCGGCATTCAAGTAGTAATTAATATCTTGGTTAAAATTTAAAATAAAGATGACCATTATAAGTGTTGCCAGCAAAACTTTAAAAAACATTTTTAAAAAATTTTGAGAAAATGTAAAAATATTACGTTGTTTTAGATAGTAATAAAGCAAAGATGCGTTGATAACAGCCGACAGCGAGGTAGCAACTGCCAAACCCATATGTGCATAATAATAAGCAAATATAAGGTTTAAGAATACATTGGCTATCATTGCTATCACACCAACTTTAACGGGTGTTTTAATATCACCCCTAGAGAGAAAAACAGGTGCCAGTATCTTAACCATAATAAATGCCATTAGTCCTGCACCGTAAGCCATTAGACTAAGTGATGATTGGTGTGCGGCAAAAGCGCTAAATTCCTCATATTGAAACAAGGTAACGATTAAAGGTTCTGCTAGCAATACAAGTCCTAGGCAGGCGGGTGCACCAAGGATTAAGCCGATTTTGAGTGCGTAATCAACTGTGTGGGTAAATTTATCCTCATCTTTATTGGCAAAATGACCACTAAGCTTTGCTAAAGCCACTGTTGCTAGAGCGATACCAATAAGTGCCAAAGGTAATTCTAGCAATCTATCAGAGTAATATAACCAAGAAACGCTGCCACTAACCAGTACTGTGGCAATCATAGTATCAATTAGTAAGTTGATTTGAGATACTGAAACGCCAAATAGGGCGGGTAGCATGCGTTTTTTAAGGGTTTTTATAGCCTTATGGTCGCCATGTACTAAGCGTGGCATCTTTTTGATTTTGAGTAGAAATGGAATTTGAAATAACAATTGTACGATACCGCCAATTAACACCCCCCAAGCCAATGCCATAATTGGTGTATCTAAGTGTTTTGATAAATAAACTGCACACAGAATCATTGAGATATTTAATAACACTGGAGTGAAAGCAGGCACAGCAAACTTGTCGTAAGTGTTTAAAATACTACCTGAAAAAGCGGTTAATGAGATTAACAATAAGTAAGGAAAAGTAATTCTCAACATATCTGATGCGAGATTAAACTTAGTGGGATCAGCATCAAAGTAAAAACCCCATGCAAATATAAAGATAATAGCAGGAGCGATTAGTACAGTAATCACAGTTAAGATGATTAAAATTTTTAAAAACTTAGTGCCGATATGATTAATCATATCTTGTACTTCTGCTTCGTTGTGATTAGCTTTAGCGTTTGCTAAAATAGGTACAAAAGCTTGAGAAAAAGCGCCTTCACCAAATAAACGCCTTAGGAAATTAGGAATTCTAAAGGCAACTAAAAAGGCATCTGTTAAGTCATTTGCGCCAAAATATCGTGCCACAAAGTAATCACGCGCCAAGCCCAATATGCGTGATAAAAAGGTCATCATAGTGACAATGCTACTGGACTTTAAAAAAGACCTGTCCATATTTAGCTAAGGTTATTCCTCGTTAGGTCCACGCATAATGCCAGTTTTTGAACTGCGGATGCATTTTACGAATTGCATAACTTCTTTATGGTCAGACTCAGTTTTTTCCAGCTCTTTAAGTGATTGCTCAAGCAAACCAGAGCTACGATAAACCACCTTAAAGGCGCGTTTTATAGCAGCAATAGCATTGGGTGAGAAACCACGCCTGCGCATGCCTTCGGCGTTAATACCGCGAACACGAGTTTGTACACCTGATGCCACCATATAAGAAGGAATGTCTTTGTTAATTTGGCAGCCCATGCCAATATAAGTATGCATACCAATCATGCAAAATTGTTTAACCAAGGTAAACCCACCTAAAATTGCCCAATTTTGTATGCGTACATGCCCTGCAAGTGAGGCGTTGTTTGACATAATGATATGGTCACCAATCTGACAGTCATGTGCAATATGCACATATGCCATTAATAAATTGTTAGAACCCACACGGGTAATAGACTCTTCTTTTTCTGTGCCACGATTAATGGTGCAAAATTCACGAATTTGGTTTTCATCACCGATAATTAAGTTAGAATCTTGTCCAGCTTCATAAGTGATATCTTGTGGGTCGCCACCAATAGAGGCAAATGAATAAATATGGTTGTTTTTACCAATTTTGGTTGGACCTTGTACAACTGCGTGAGACTCAATAATAGTACCTGCATCAATCTCTACATTCGCACCAATGACAGTGTATGCGCATATTTCAGAATTTTTATGGATTTTTGCACTAGGGTCAACAACTGCACTTTCATGTATTGCCACGAGACTCTCCTTTAATCAGCTGCTTTTTGTGTGCACATTAACTCAGCAGTGGTAACTATTTTTCCATCAACTGTAGCACTACATTTGAACTTCCAAATACCGCGTTTAACGGTCGTAACTTCCGCTTTAAGGTGTAATTGGTCACCGGGTTCAATCATGCGTTTAAAACGCACTTTGTCCACGCCAACTAGCATATAAATTTGACCCTCAATAGGTTTACCAACTTCAGATTTAAACGCCAAGATTCCTGTGGCTTGTGCCATAGCTTCAATGATTAGAACGCCTGGCATAATCGGTTGATCAGGAAAATGTCCAGTAAATTGCGGTTCGTTGAACGAAACATTCTTCAGTGCAACAATAGACTTGCCAACTTCTATCTCTAAAACTCTGTCAATGAGCAAGAAAGGGTAGCGGTGTGGCAAGTAATTCTTAATTTCTTGAATATTCATTTCCATAATTTTATTTACCCTTTTTTAGATTTTTAAGCTTAATATTTAGATACTGGGCGATTTTATCAAGTTTTAACAACCACATTTGTGTTCTTTTCCAATTTGAATGCAGAGAAATAGAAGTAAAGCCCGTGTAATGACCTTTATTTAGATGCTTATCTACCGTGCTTGAGCCAGTTACAACGGTATCATCTGCTAAATGCATGTGACTGGCAATCACTGAGCCACCGCCGATTTGACAACGCTTGCCCAATATTGCACTACCGCCAATAGTAACGCCAGCGGCAATCGCTGTGTCTGCACCTAAAATAACATTATGAGCGATGTGCACTAAGTTATCAAGGCATACACCATTGTGGATTTGTGTGTCTTCTAATGTGCCTCTGTCAATAACTGTGTTTGCACCAATAGTAATATTATTGCCAATTAGCACATTACCTAGATGAGCAATTGCATGCCAGTGACCTTGTTTATCTAGCGCATTACCAAAGCCTTCTGAGGCAATTACCACGCCTGCAGAGATAACTACATTGTTGCCAATTGTGGTATTTTGCAAGATAACCACATTGGGTTGTATGGTGACATTATCACCAATTGTAACGCCTTGCTCAATTGTTGTATTTGCACCTATAGTACAATTTTTGCCAACAATAACTTCTTCGCCAATAGTGCAACTATCGGCGATATTTTTACTGTTAATTTGAGCGCTAAGATGGATACCATTAAGATGATTGGATTGTTGTTTGAAATAATGTGTAATTTTGGCAAAAGCCAAGTAAACATTGTCAACCACAAGAGCATTTGTAGAGCAGTCATCTAACAAGTCCTTGGTTAAAATCACCGCACTAGCATTTGAATTGAGCAGGTCTAACTTATACTTACTATTTGAAATATAAGTTAGTTGGCCTTTTTTCACCTTAGAACTAGCAGACAAACCGTTAATTTCTAATGATGCATCGCCAATCAATTCAGCATCAATAAAACCAGCAATGTCTCCTAGTGTATACATTATTCAGACGATTTAGAAATTTGTGCCTATGGTGAATTCAAAAGTACTGGTCTTATCACCTGCTTTCTTTATAAGTGGTTGAGCTGCATATACACCTAATGGACCAACTGGCGTTAACCAAATAAACCCAAGACCAACAGATGCACGGAAATCATTAGTGCTAAAAGCAACCTTTTCACTAACACCGCCTGCATCAACAAACGCACTCACGCGCATATTTTTACTGTCTTCCATAAAGGTAACTGGCGAAACAATAGAAGCGCTCATTAACATGGACAGCTCACCGCCTCTTGCTTTGTTATTAAGGTATGTTGCACCAAGAGAGTTAAAATTAAAGCCACGTACAGAGGAAGCACCACCACCATAGTAACGCTCAAAGAATGGCAATTCTTTGCCACCGTAACCTTTTGCTAGGCCTATTTCAGCACTAGTTTTAAGTGTTAAATTTTTAGTAAGTGAACGATAACTTTTATGTGAGGCATCAAATTTATAGTATTTAAAATCAGCAACGGGTAGTGTTACACTGGCTTTAAGGTTATTACTATCGCCCTTGGTTGGAAAATTGTAATCATCAAGCGTGTTGTTGCGCCAGTTTATACTTAGTTTAGCTTCAGTCTTATCGTTACTAGAACATTGGGCTTGCTCATAATCAACACCTGAAAAAGTTGTGCCACAAGTGATTTTTCTAGAAGAGAGTCTAAGGTCTACACCAATACGAGTATCTTTTGTAATTGGAATACCGTAACCAATACTTCCTCCTTTTTCATTCACTTTATATTCTTCAACTTTAAGTTCTGAGCCTTCTGTTTTCTTATTAAATATACCATAACTGATGCTGTGTTTATCTTTGGTAAAGTAAGGGTTGGAAAAGTAGATGTTTAGCTCTTTTACCGCTTTTGATTGTGATGTTGAGGCATTTAGCGTGTTACCTGTGCCAAGGAAGTTTTTTTCTTCTATGCCAAGATTAAAAGAAGCGCCGGTGCTGTTAGAATTAGACAAGCCAACAGAAAAAGTTCCTGTTTTAGCTTCTTCTACCGAAAAACTTAGATTAATTTTATCGTCAAAACCTCTAAGTTTAGAAACTTCCATTTTTACATCAGAAAAGAAGCCAAGACGCTTAAGTTTATTAATTGATTCTTCTAGTTCCTCGTTTGAATACAGTCCGCCTTCGTAAATACCGATTTCTCTACGCACAACTTCATCTTGTGTTCTGGTGTTGCCAGTAATAGTAATGCGGTTAATGTAGACTTTTTTATGTGGCGATACTTTGAATTTTAAGTTAATAATATGGGTGGCTTCCCCTTCAGAAGTTAGCGCATCTATTTTAGCAAAGGCATAACCTTGATTGGTGTAAATATCAGTGATAGCCTTAATGCTATCAATAATTTTTTTACGCTCAAATACATCGCCTGTGCTAATAGTTAGAAGTTCTGACAAACTTTCGCTAGATTCATCCAGCATATTGCCTGTAAATTCAATTTTACCAACTTTGTATTTGGAGCCTTCATTGACTTGAATATCAATATCAATGCTTAGTTTATCCTTAGACAGTTCACTCTTAACATCGCTCACTTTAAAATCAAGATAACCAAGGTTGAAATAGTGTGATTTTAGCGTTTCAATACCTGCATCAAGTGCAATTTTAGAGTAGTGGTCTTTTTCAGTGAAGTAATTGACAATGAAAAAATCAGGTTCACCAATTTGGAACAGATTAAGTAAAGTCTTTTCTTTTTGCACTTTGTTTCCATTAATATGCATTGATTTGATGCGTGCAACCTCGCCCTCAGAAATGTCAAGTTCAACACCAACTCTATTACTGCTATCAATTTCAATTTTTTCAGTAATTTTAATACCGTAATAACCTTTACTAATGTATGTCGCCTTTAACTGTTCAATGAGTTTAGCTAGTTGTCTTTTATTAAAAATTTTACCGGGAGTTAGATTCATGCTAGATAAAACTTGTTGAAGTGCGTCGTCGTCAATGACTTTTTCTGATTGGTTGAGCAAATCAACATATTTAATATGTGGATTTTCTATGACTGTGATTGTTAAAGTTTGGTTGGCTTGACTTACTTCAATATCTTTAAAAAATTGCGTCTTATAAAGACTACTAATGATTTTTTTTGATGTTTGATCGGTGTAATTATCACCTGTTTCAACTGGCAAGTAACTGAGTACTGTGCCTCGAGAAATAGCATCAAGACCTAAGATTTCAATGTTTTTAATAGGTGCTGAGATTGTAAGTGAAGATATTAACAAGCTTGACAGTAAAGCAAATTTAAGAATGATTTTTTTCATGTTTTAAAAGCCCAAAATAAAGTGAAATGTTAGCGCAAAATTATACAGTGAAATTAAAGCTTAATGTTGTTTGTGAGAGTGTCCTGCATCCTTCAATCTTGTAAGGTAGCCACTCCATAGTTTATCTTGTTCTGTAGCCAGTTTGTAAAGGTGTTCCCAAGAATAAATGCCACTATCATGGTCATCACTAAAAAATAAAACAATAGCGTAATTTCCTGTGGGTTCAATACGACTAATAGTGACATTCTCTTTGCCTACTTGCAAGGTCTCTTGACCTGGGCCATGTCCCACCACCTCGGCAGAAGGGGAGTAAACTCTTAGATATTCAGCACTCAGTGGATATTTCGTGCCATCAAAGGTAAGTGTAAGAAGGGTTTTGGTTTTATCTAAAGTGATATTGCTAGGTGTTTGCATAAAAGTATTAATAAAATAAATTAGACGATATTTTAAGTCATTAAGTAGATAAAATATCACTCATGTTGATTAAGTTTACAAAAATGCAAGGCTTGGGGAATGATTTTATGGTGATTGATGCCATTAATCAGAGTGTGTCACTCTCTAAAACGCAAATCAAACAACTCTCCGATAGGCATCTTGGGGTGGGTTTTGATCAATTGCTACTAGTGGAGTCGCCAGAAAATAAAGAAAATGACTTTAAGTATCGTATTTTTAATGCTGATGGTTCTGAGGTGGAGCAATGTGGCAATGGTGCAAGGTGTTTGGCTCGATTTGTGATTGAAAAAAGTCTAACCAAAAAAACCGCTATAACTGAAAGCGCTGCATTTAAATATAGCGTAAAAAATACAATTCTTGTAGAAACAAAAAAAGGTGTAATTAGGGTAGCCGTTGCAATGAGCGGAATTTTTGTTGATATGGGGAAGGCAATTTGGAAACCAAAAGACATTCCATTTAATCAATTAAAAAATGAAAACGCTACCCACACTGTCAATGGATATCAAGTTGGCGTGGTTTCAATGGGTAATCCGCATGCAGTGTTGATCGTAGATGATATCAACCAAGAGATTGAATCTATTGCAAAAAAAATACAGAATTCTGGGGATTTTCCAGATGGGGTAAATGTAAGTTTTGTGCAAATTACTCATGAATTCAAGGTTAAACTTCGAGTTTATGAACGCGGAGTAGGGGAAACACTCGCCTGTGGCAGTGGTGCTTGTGCAACTGTGGCGTATTTAGATTTGATAGGCAGGGTTAATGCTAAAGATAAAGATATCATTGTTGACTTAAAAGGAGGGGTGTTGTCAATTGGCGTTAACGAGGGAGATAGAATCCTTATGTATGGTCATGCCGAATTTGTATTTGAAGGGCAGGTGAAGGTCTAACAACCTACGGAAAATACTTGTCTATCTTCGAAGCGAATTGCACTTAATTGAGCGCCGAGAGCTTGACCCCAAACACAGCCATGATCCATAGGGTAGATATGTGGCGTGTTAATGGCGGATAGGGTGGACCAATGACCAAAAAAGATATCGGTATTTGTCAGTATTCTATGTTCGTGTAAAAACCAAGCTTTAAAGCCTATTGGTGCAGTATTTTGCCCCATTTTATGCTCAAATTCTAAAGTGCCATCTGCGCGACAAAAACGCATACGCATGCAAGCATTAATGGTATAGCGACAAGCCTCCATTTCCTCTAAATCAAGATGCCAAGTGTGTGGAGAATTGCCATACATTTGGTTGATAAAACCCTCTGCATCGGATTTTTTTAAGTGTTTTTCAACTGTAAAGGACTGAGATAAAAGTGTGTTTTTATCCCAGTTAGGGGGGGACACCTGCGTGTAGTAAGAGTGCATTTTTATGTTCAATCACTAAGGGTTGTTGTAACAAAAAATCGATCAATGCCACTTTGTCTTTGGCGTTTAAAATATCGCTAAAAGTATCTTGATTACTGGGGGTTTTATCACCCAGAGCACAGGCTAATAAATGAAAATCATGATTACCCAACACCATTTGGGCGTTTTCAGATAAATCTTTGATAAATCTTAAGGTCTCAAGTGATTTGTTGCCACGATTAACCACATCCCCTAAAAAAAACAATTGGTCTTTATCGCTAGAAAATGCTACTTTTTTAAGTAATTTTTGTAATGAATCAAAACACCCTTGAATATCACCAATTAGATAATCGCTCATTGTAATGTATAGGGCTTACTTAGTACGAATTCTGCGATTTCAACACTAAAATGTTCACCCGTGTCACTAATCATATGATATTTTCCTTTCATCGTACCTGTTGGTGTTTTAATCATTGCCCCAGAAGTGTACTCAAAAGACTCGTTAGGCAGTAAATGTGGTTGTTTACCCACCACGCCTTCGCCAATCACCTCTTCTGTGTATCCAGTTTCATCTTGGATAAACCAGTGTCTGCTAATTAACCGTGAACCAATTTCTCCTTGATTACTAATAGTGATTGTATAGGCAAAGGCGTATTGACTATTGAAAGGAATGGTTTGAGCTTCTATAGGGGTAACTTTAACAGTAATTTTAATGTTGTTTTTCATAATATTATTCCGTATGTGTAAATGCCTCATATGCATCAGCTAAGACAATAAAATCTTCCACTGCAAGCATTTCAGCGCGTTGTGATAAGTCGATGGTTGTTTGTTCTTGTAACAGCAAAGATTTTAAACAATTTCCAAGGGTTTTTCTGCGTTGAGAAAAAGCTGCCTTGACGATTTTCTCAAAAATCTCAGTATTACTAACTTTTGATGGCGCTAAGGGTTTGAGATAGACAATGGCAGAATCCACCTTTGGCGCAGGTTCAAAAGACTCAGGTGGCACGATAAAAATTAATTCAACTTCAAAAAATGCTTGCATCATCACACTCAGGCGCCCATAAATTTTCGAACCATTTTCAGCTACCATTCTTTTTACGACTTCTTTTTGTAACATAAAAGTCATATCCACCACTTTGTCTCTGTTTTCAAGTAGATGAAAAAGTAGTGGCGACGAGATATTGTAAGGCAAATTTCCCACCACACGAAGGGGTGTTGTCAGGGTGCTTAGGTCAAATTTAAGCGCATCACCTTGATGAATAACAAGGTTGTCTTTGTTTAAATTGTTCAACACAGCGATCAAATCTTCATCAATTTCAATAACATTTAGTTGTTTGACGCGTTCTAATAAAGGCAGCGTCATTGCACCTTGACCAGGACCAATTTCAAGTAAATTATCATTAAACTTTGGTGCGATAGTGGCGACAATATGCTCAATAACGCTGTTATCAGTTAAAAAGTTTTGTCCAAAACGCTTTCTAGCTTTATGCTTACTCATAATTTAGACGCTATAAAATTTTGCGCAGTTTTTAACGCAGTATTAAAACTACCCAGACTTATATTGCCTGTACCAGCAAGATTAAGCGCTGTGCCGTGGTCAACTGAAGTACGAATAAAGGGCAAACCCAAGGTAATATTAACGGCTTTTTTAAAACCCAAGGTTTTTAATACCGGTAAACCTTGGTCGTGATACATTGCCAATACGCAGTCCACGCCTTTTAGCGCATCAGCTGTAAAAGCAGTATCAGCGGGTACGCTACCAACAAGATTTAGCCCCTGTTTATTGAGTTTCTTAATCAAAGGATTGATGATTTCAATTTCTTCAGAGCCTAAATATCCATCTTCACCTGCGTGAGGATTGAGCCCACAGATAACAATCTTAGGATTTTGCAGACCATAATTCTGCAAGGACTTGTGAATGATATTTAGGGTTTTTTCTAAAGAGTCGGCTTGTATGTGCTTTGATACTTGATTTAGTGGCAGATGTGTTGTTGCTAATGCCACTCGCAATCCATCGGTTGCCAACATCATTACGGTTTTGTCCACGCCTGAGAGATGAGCCAGATACTCAGTGTGACCACTAAAGTTAGGGTAAATGCCTGATTGGTTGATAATGCCTTTGTGTAGTGGTCCAGTTACAAGCGCTTGAGTGTTGCCATTAAGGCAATGCTGTGTGGCCAAGTCCAATGTTTTTAACACATACTCAGCATTGTTTTTATTCAGCGTACCAGCAACGACTTTATCGGCTATTTTAATAGGGTAGACGCATAATGTCTGAGCATTAGAAGTTGATTCTGATTCACTGATTTTAAGGGTTAAATTAAGGATTTTAGCTCGATGTAGTAACATATCAGGATCGGCAAAAACCAATAAATCTTTTTTAGATTTTTCTTGCGCGTGAATCACTGCTAAATCAGGCCCTATTCCAGCGGGTTCGCCAGGGGTAAATGCAAACATTGCTTAATTAATATATTAAAAAAACTCTAATTATAAAAGGCAAAGCCCGATGAATTAAGGTTTATCAAATAAAATAGTGATAAAAAACAGAGTAAATATTGTAAAATAACGAGGTTCGGATATTTGCTACACCTAAAGCTACACCTAAATTATTTTAATAAGATTAACTATGAATTCATCAATTGCTCTTTTGACTACACTGGCTTTATTACTGTCACTTCCTGCTTTAGCGGAATCATTTAATCAAGATCCTAGTCAACATTCAAAAAATTTTAATTCAACTTATAATATCCAACAAGTATTTGGACGCTCACTTGACAAGAGGGCGCTTTTAGGTGGTAAAGTTATTTCTTCTGCCCAAGTGACTTTATCGGCACAAGTTTCAGGCGATGTGTTGACAATTAACGGCAAAGAAGGGGATATGTTTAAGCGGGGCGCTATTCTAATAACGCTTGAGCAAGAATCTATTCAAGCACAAAGAGACGCGGTTTATGCAGAAATATCTTCCGCTAATGAGGCGTTAAGAAATGCTGGCGTGCAATATTCTCAATCTATTGTTTCTCCAAATTCAAGCAGTATGTTTGGCGGTATTCCAGGTATGTTCTCAATGTTCACAGACCCAATGGTGAAAATGAGTGGGAGAGGCGATCCTGCTTTTGATAAGTTTGCCAATCGTACTTCACGCTATACCAGTTATCAACAGGCGAAAAACAAACTAACACAAGCACGACTTAAGCTTAAGCAAGTAGAAGAACGCCTAAAGGATGCAAATGTTGTTGCGCCTTTTGATGGTGTTATTGTGGTTAAGAATGTTGATCAAGGTGATATTGTGCAGTCTGGGCAAGTGTTGATGAAATTTGCCAATATCAAAAAATTACAAGTTGAGTTAAATGTACCTTCGCGCTTGATAACCAGTTTAAAACTCAATAAGAAATACCGTATTAAATTAGACATGGTAAATGTTGTGGTTAATGCAAAACTCTCACAAATTTATCCAATTGCCGATAACAACAAACACAGTGTTAAAGTGAAATTTGACTTACCTGAGAACCTACCAGTCTTAGCAGGTGCTTATGCAGAAGTAGAAATTTTTGAAACAGATTCAGGTCCACTAACACCCATTATTCCAGAAACGGCAATTATGTGGCGTTCTAGCTTACCAAGTGTGTTTGTTGTCAATCCACAAACCAGTAAAACTGAATTGAGGTTTATACGCCTTGGTGAGCAAATCAGTGATTATCAAAAAAGTGTTTTATCTGGTTTAAAGATTGGTGAAAAAATCGTTATTAATCCTAGTATTATGATGATTTCAGGGATGGATATTTAGTAAGCTCTTTACATAATTATGAATAACCATCAAAATACCATTTTTCATACAGGGGACTTATGAAAAAACACGAACACATTGATATCTCTAAAGATAAGAATATCGATAAAGATATAATTTTAGATGACTTAAGAGATTACGAGTTGGGCGTTGCTGGCAAGTTAACTAAGGCTTTTATCACCTCCCCATTGTCTATTATTTTATTCTTTGCTATGCTTGGCGCTGGCATTATTGGACTTATCTCCACACCACGACAAGAAGACCCGCAGATTTCTGTACCACTCATTGATGTTTTTGTTGAATATCCAGGTGCTTCTTCGGAAGAGGTGTCTAATATTGTGGTTAAACCATTAGAGCGTCTAATGTCTAATATTTTAGGGGTTAAGCATGTATATTCAGTCAGCGATAAAGGTCAGGGTATTGTTACCATTGAGTTTGATGTAGGGCAAGAAATGACAACTTCTGTTGTCAAGGTGCGTGACAAAATGTTGGCAAATCTTGACTTTATGCCGCCAGGCGCTAGAACACCACTGGTTAAACCAAAAGAAATTGATGATGTGTCTATTGTTAATCTTACCTTATGGTCAAAATCACTTGACGATGGACAGTTACGCTCCTTGGGCTTAGAATTATTACAACAACTTGGCAAGGTTCCAAATACCAACAATGGCTTTGTTGTTGGTGGACGCAAAGAGATTTTCCATATTGATATTTTTCCTGGTCGTTTGGCGGGCTATGGTATTTCTATTCAGCAAATCTCAAACACTATTGGCAGTGCAAATGTTAGTTCACATACCGGTAATATCGAGTTAAACGGCTACAAAATGGAGGTTTATTCAGGTGACTTTTTTAAGAAAGTTGAAGACATCGAGAATTTAGTGGTTACAGTAAATGATGGAAAGCCTGTGTATGTGCGTGATATTGCAGATGTGTATTATGCGCCAGAAGAAGCACACCACATGGTTAATCACTATAGTGGTGTTGCCAGTCAAGACAAAATCAAAGCAACAGGTGAGCAGGCAGTAACCATTGCTATTGCAAAGAAGTTTGGTACTAATGGTGTTAAAGTTGCTAACGATATTTTGGCTAAAGTTGAAGAATTGAAGGGGCGCCTTATTCCAGATAATGTTGAAGTTAGCGTTAGCAGAAACTATGGAAAATCTGCTGAAGACAAGGTTAATTCATTGATCAAGAAACTCTTTATTGCTACTGGTGCTGTGACTTTATTGGTTTGGTTTGCACTTGGTATTCGCCCTGCAATTGTAGTGACACTGGTAATTCCAGTTGTATTATTAATGACTATTTTCTCAGCGTGGATGTTGGGCATGACCATTGATAGAGTGAGTTTATTTGCGTTGGTTTTCTCTATTGGTATTTTGGTGGATGATGCAATTGTTGTCACTGAAAATATTTACCGACGCTGGCTGATTGACAACAAAATTACTATTGCCACTGCGATTGATGCAGTGCGTGAAGTGGGTAATCCAACAATTTTAGCAACCTTTACTGTGGTTGCTGCCCTGATTCCAATGGCAGCAGTAAGTGGTATGATGGGCCCGTATATGGTACCAATCCCAGTATTAGGATCGGTAGCAATGATGTTCTCGTTGTTTGCAGCATTCGTATTTACCCCTTACTTCATTATGAAATTTGTGCCACCAATAGGTGTATTGCACAAGATGCATGCAAAAGAAGAAAGAGAAGGTAAGGTATTGCACGCATTCTTTCATTCAACTATTTCTAAATTATTCAGTGTTAAAGTTTATGGAATGGGTTTCTTAATTGGCTTGGTAATAACATTTTTCTTGTCAATGTCAATGTTTTATACCACAGCAGTGCCAGTGAAGATGTTGCCATTAGATAACAAATCAGAGTTTGGTGTATCGCTTGATATGCCTGATGGTAGCGCATTAGCGAACACAGCATCAACACTACATAAGATGGCACAAATACTACGCAAAATGCCAGAAGTCGTGTCTATTCAAACTTATTCAGGAACAGCCAAGCCATTTGATTTTAACGGCTTAGTGAGGCATTCTTATTTAAGGCAAAAATCATCAGAAGGCGAATTGCAAATCCAATTAGTGGATAAAGGTGAGCGTGAGCGTTCAAGTCATGAAATTGCACTTGAAGCTCGACAATTAGTTCAGCAAGTAGCACTTGATGTTGGTGCTAATTATGCTGTGGTTGAAATGCCACCTGGACCACCAGTATTGCGTCCAGTGGTTGCAGAAGTATACGGACCCGATAAAGCAACGCGTCGTAAGTTAGCCAATGATTTAACTAAAATGTTTAAAGCCTCAGGCACGATGACAGATGTTGATAATTTGATGCGTGATGAGTATCCAGTGATTAACTTCCAAGTAGATACCGCAAAAGCATCGCGTTTTGGCGTAAGTGTGCAGGTCATTAAAGAAACCTTAGCAATGGCAATGAGCAGTTTTAATGTGACTACGATTCGCCTCAAAAATGCGCTTGAACCTTCGCGTGTTCGTATTAAAATACCATTGTCTAAACGCTCACAACTGTCTTATTTGACGCAATTACCAGTGCCTTCACAACATGGTGGCATGATTCCAGTTTCTGAATTGGGTTCTTTTGTTTATAAGAAACAAGATGATTTGATTTTCCACAAGGACTTAGCGGATATTGAGTATGTTTTAGGTGAGCCAATAGGGCGCTTAAGTGCGCCAATCTATGCAATGTTTGGCGTTGATGATTTGTTATTAGATTATAAAACGGTTAATGGTAAGCAACTACAAGGTGAGTATTTAGGGCCACCAAAAGATCAAACTGTGCCAAGTTTTGAATGGACTGGGGAATGGACGGTTACTTATGAAACTTTCCGGGACATGGGCAGTGCATTTGCGGTAGCATTGGTGGTTATCTATATGTTGGTTGTTTGGCAATTTGGTAATTTCATCGTACCAGCAGTAATTATGGCACCAATTCCGCTGACACTATTGGGCATTGTGCCAGGGCATTGGTTACTTGGTGCAGAATTTACCGCCACTTCAATGATTGGTTGGATTGCTTTAGCAGGCATTATTGTGCGTAATTCAATCTTATTGGTAGACTTTACGGTGCAAGAATACGCCAAAGGTGTGCCGTTCTTTGATGCAGTGGTAAATTCTTGTGCGTCAAGAACGCGTCCTATTATGATTACTGCTTTTGCACTTGTTGGCGGTTCAAGCGTTATTTTGTCTGACCCAATCTTCCAGGGCATGGCTATTTCACTATTATTTGGTGTGTTAGTGTCAACCGTGTTGACCCTAATCGTTATTCCGTTGGGCGCGCTATCTGCAGGCGAGGCATCTTTTCGTGGTATTGCTATTAGTATGGGTTTATTATCAGATGATACTAATTCTGATGCAAAATACAACATTGAAAAAGAAGCGTCAAAGTGCAATAAGGATAATGCCAAAGAATGGATTAAAAGCACATTGTCTAAGAATAACAAAGCTGCAAAAGATCTAAATAAGAAAACCAATCAAAATGACGGTAAGAAAACAACTGTTAAGTCTGAAAAAATTGACACTAATGGTTTTCTCAAAAAAGAAGATAAAAATGATATGTAAATTCGCATCAT
>NZ_CDSC02000171.1 GCF_001298715.1 Bathymodiolus azoricus thioautotrophic gill symbiont | reverse complement strand
AGGTTAGTTTTGATAGTGCCCAATTTACTAACATATGCTAAATTTGATAGAGTAAAGTTTAACAAAGAAACTAGTTTTAATCTCGCAACATTTAACAAAAATGTTACCTTTAATGGTGCAGAATTTAGTGGTGAAGTCGAGTTTCTTGATACAATATTTAACGATGGGGTTGATTTTAGAGGCCAGAGAGTCCGTACTGCTAGCAATAATAAATCGTTTACTGGAGACCTTTGCATAAATATGAATAATCATCAAAACGCCATTTTTCACCAACTTGACAATTTTATGAAACACAGCTATAGCTTTGCTATGACTATATTTCATAAAATCACCAATTCGGCAAAACTTGTCATTTTGCTAATCATTCCTACTTATGCAAAAGTCTCTACTGATATTTTATATTTACCAAAGTTTTCTAAAAAAGTTGATTTTACTGGTGCTATATTTAACAATTTATTGAATTTTTCAGGTGTTGAGAACATCAATCTTGATTTAAAGCATACGATTATTGATAGGATGGAATATGACAATACAAAGTTTAGTTCAGACAATCGAGAAACCTTTTTAACCCTTAAAAATGTTGCACTCAAACAAAATGATCAAATTAAAGCCTTAGAATTTCACACACAAGAATACCAAATTCACTTAAAAGCGTTAAGAGAAAATAAAACAAATAAAAATTTATCAGATAGATTTGTTTTAACTTTTGAGTCTTGGGTAAGTGCTTTTGGAACGAATGTTATTCTCTCAATAATGAGCTTTGTTGGTGTTGTTATATTGTTTTATGTTTTGATTAACGGCTTTAATTACGATGCAAAAACTATTGTTGATTTTGTTTCACCATTGAGTTACGATATTGATAAGATGTCCAGTTTCACCACGTTGTTCCAGTTTGAGCATTTGAACTAATGATTCTCAAACCACGCACAATCGTCATTTT
>NZ_CDSC02000298.1 GCF_001298715.1 Bathymodiolus azoricus thioautotrophic gill symbiont | reverse complement strand
GGAAGTGAACGAGGTCTTGGCATGATTTTATTGTCTTGTTAAAAACTTATTATTTTACCATATTTATATCTTTTATTTTTGAAAATGGTATAACTTTTGATAAAGGCGCACTTAGTGGATTGCCTGTGCAACGACTTTCAACCAATGTAGTGCGTCATGTTTATCAGAGAACGCGTGGAAAAATCACCATTATTGGTGTGGGCGGTGTATTTAACGCAGACGATGCTTACGAAAAAATTACCTCTGGTGCTAATTTGATTGAGATGGTGACAGGCATGATTTTTGAAGGTCCTCAGGTTATTGGTGAAATTAATCGTGGTTTGGTTAAGTTGCTTAAAAAAGATGGGTTTTCATCTATTGAAGAGGCGGTCGGCTCACGCAATCCACTTAAACAAGTATAATCAATGCTTCTTTTCTTGGGGGCAGGGCGCTCTTAACTATATTTTTTATAAATTATGAGTTCAAAATTACACCAAGTAGCATTAGATTATCATCAGGGTAAACGCCCTGGAAAATTGATCGTTTCTTCGCACAAGCCCCTAGAAACCCGTGAAGATTTATCGTTGGCTTACACACCAGGTGTGGCAGCCCCCGTTAGAGAAATTGCTAATAATCCAGCATTGGTTGATAACTATACGATTAAAAATAATCTGGTAGCAGTCATTTCAGATGGTTCTGCGGTTTTAGGTTTGGGCAATGTTGGGCCTTTGGCATCAAAACCAGTGATGGAGGGCAAGGCAGTTCTGTTTAAAAAATTTGCTGATATTGATGTGTTTGATATTGAAGTTGACACGCAAGATGTTGATGAGTTTGTGCAAACGGTAAAAAATATTGCACCTACTTTTGGTGGTATTAATTTAGAAGATATTTCTGCACCGCGCTGTTTTGAAATTGAACAACGATTAATTGAGATACTGGATATTCCAGTTTTCCATGATGACCAGCATGGCACAGCAATTATTATTGCTGCTGGGCTTTTAAATGCCTTAGAAATTCAAGGAAAAATACCAGAAAACGCTACACTAACTTGCTTGGGTGCAGGTGCAGCAGGCATTGCTACATTAGACTTATTATGTGAATTAGGCTTTCAAAAAACCAATATTTTACTGGTGGACTCCAAAGGCGTGATTAACAATCAGCGAGAAGATTTAACCAAAGAAAAGCTGGGTTATGTAAGTACAACTAACAAGCAAACTTTGGCAGATGCAATGCAAGATTGCGATGTATTTGTGGGCGTGGCATCAGCCAATTTAGTTTCTAAGGGCATGGTGAAATCAATGGCAGATAATCCGATTGTATTTGCCTTGTCAAACCCCGACCCTGAAATCTCACCTGCAGATGCTAATTCAGTGCGTGATGATTTGATTATGGCGACAGGGCGAAGCGATTACCCCAATCAAGTGAACAATGTTCTAGGTTTTCCTTTTATTTTTAGGGGTGCGCTAGATGCTAAAGCCAGCACAATTAATATTGAGATGAAAATTGCTGCTGTATATGCACTAAAAGATTTAGCAAAACTTGAAGTGCCCGCTGAAGTTCTTAAAGCTTATAATGCCGATGCAATGAGTTTTAGTAAGGGTTATATTATTCCAAAACCTTTTGATAAAAGACTGATTGATGTAGTACCAAAAGCAGTATTCAATGCGGCAGTTGCAAGTGGTGTTTCACGTCTTTGATATTCGTCTTTTCTTATTTTACGGTGTTATTTTTATAAAATATTTAACTGTTTAGAAACAACCAAACTCCTTGCATAGCTTTATAAATAATGACTTACCAAAGAAAGAGTAAAGAATTAATTTCGGAGCTTTTGATAAGGCGATTTTTAACGACTTTTCTGTCTGTCTAAATTTTTGTAAAAAAGGTCTTGTTATCTGTAGTAACTTATGGGATAATGCCTGATTGCTTTTTGGGGAGGGGTTCCCGAGTGGCCAAAGGGAACAGACTGTAAATCTGTCGGCTCCGCCTTCGAAGGTTCGAATCCTTCCCCCTCCACCAAAAAGCAGAAAAGGATTTGCGGGTATCGTATATTGGTATTACCTTGGCCTTCCAAGCCAATGAGACGAGTTCGATTCTCGTTACCCGCTCCAGGTGATAAAAGGTTGTGCTCACCTAGCTCAGTCGGTAGAGCACTTCCTTGGTAAGGAAGAGGTCGGCGGTTCAAATCCGCTGGTGAGCTCCAAATTTAGTGTAATAAATAAAAGAGGAAGAG
>NZ_CDSC02000128.1 GCF_001298715.1 Bathymodiolus azoricus thioautotrophic gill symbiont | reverse complement strand
AAAGAGTGGTTAATATACCCTTTGATCGACTAATTGAGTGTTGCACTTATGATGTGAATTCAAGTATAATGAGCGTTCAAAAATTTAAATAAAGATAGATAATGAAACCACAGATAGCAAGCATATTAACGATATTGAGTCTTTTTACATCAGCAAGTCTTTTAGCAAATGAGCCAATTCAACCCATCCCAACCAAGGCAGAAGTTAATGAATTACAGTCTGAGCTAGGGAAGAAGCTTTATTTTGACCCGCGGTTATCAAAATCAGGATTTATATCTTGCAACTCATGCCACAATTTAAGCATGGGGGGAACAGACAATTTAAAAACATCTATAGGGCACAATTGGCAACAAGGTCCTATTAACTCTCCTACTGTTTTAAATTCAACTTTTAACATAGCCCAGTTTTGGGATGGGAGAGCAAAAGACTTAAAGGAGCAAGCAGGAGGGCCGATTGGAAACCCAAAAGAAATGGCATCTAATCATGATCTTGCAGTAAAAGTAATCTCTTCAATTCCAGCTTATGTGGAAGAGTTCAAGCTTGCATTTAGCTCAAGTAAAGTAGATATTGATAAAATTACTACGGCGATTGCAGAATTTGAAAAAACATTAATAACACCAAACTCACGCTTTGATCAGTGGTTAGCAGGAAAAAAAGAAGCCATCACTCTTCAAGAAAAGGCAGGATATGAACTATTCAAAACAAGTGGTTGCGTAGCTTGTCACAATGGAGTGGCTATTGGAGCAAGTACTTATCAAAAAATGGGAGTTATCAAACCTTACAAAACTGAAAATAATGCAAAGGGTCGTTTTTCGGTTACTGGAAAAGAAGCAGATAAATTTGTATTTAAAGTACCTACATTAAGAAATATAGAATTAACTTATCCGTACTTTCATGATGGAAATGCCTCTAGTTTAACTGAAGCTGTAAATATTATGGGTAACATTCAATTAGGCAAAGAATTTACAAAAGAAGAAGCTTCTAAAATTGTAGCCTTTTTGAAAACACTAACAGGAGACCAGCCTAGCTTCAAAATGCCTATATTGCCTCCATCAAATAATACAACACCGAAGCCAGATCCATTTGGTAAAT
>NZ_CDSC02000413.1 GCF_001298715.1 Bathymodiolus azoricus thioautotrophic gill symbiont | reverse complement strand
GCAAAACGACCAAGGAATAAGGGGTATTTTAACAAAAGTTGGTTGATTTGTCTAGGGTTATTGTTAGTTTTATTGTTATAAATCAATTTGTTGTGTGGTTTTTAAGGGTTGACTATTTACTAAAAATGCAAAAAAATGTTTATTGATACGCCAAAACAGCGATAATAGTAACTGTCTATTATGTTTGCGTTTGGCTTTTGTCCCCTGAGCTGATAAATAAACAAATAAGGAAATGCGATAGGTTGCTATTGTGCAAGCCCACCTTGAAGTGGGAAGCCTGCGGCAAACTTCAAACTTCCGCCTTGAACCATATGGTTCAGGTTTAAAGCCCGCAGGGTGATAGACACTCTAATTTCACCCTAACGCCTAAGTTCCTGCTTGGGCGTTTTAATGTATTCATGTTATAATCTCAAAATGCAAGCAACCCGCCAACTTTTAAGACAACAACGGCGCGCCATCACAGCGATCGAGCGAGCACAGTCTGCCAGAAAAATATTGCATCAAATGCAAAAAATAAGCAATATTCAAAATGGACAAAAAATCGCCCTTTATTTAGAAAACGATGGTGAAATCAGCCCAAAATATATTCATAATTTCTTAGAAAAACAAGGTGTTAGTATCTATTTACCGATATTAGTCGGTAAAAGTCTTAAATTTGCAAAAATTGGTAATGAATTTAAAAAAAACAAATTCGGTATTGATGAACCCGTTGCTACTGAGGTATTAAACGCTAAACAACTGGATGTTATCTTTATACCATTGGTGGGTTTTGATAAGAATAAAAACCGTATTGGCATGGGTGGTGGCTTCTACGATCGTGCTTTGTCTTTTAAAAAAAACCAAACAAACTACAACAGCCCAAAACTCTATGGACTGGCTTTTGATTGTCAACAAGTTGCTAAGATTGACAGTCAGTCTTGGGATGTGGCACCTGATACAATCATTACTCCAACTAAGATTTATTGACTGCCAGAAGCGTGTTTTTGAAAAAATGATTTAAATGTTGAATTGTCATTGATTAAATTCATACCAAAGCCTCGTAACCACCTAAGTGGCTCGTTGTTTTCTTTATAAATCCAATTAAGTCCACTCATAGTTTTTGCCATAAGTTCATTGTCTAATCTTCTGGCTCTGGCATATTTTCGTAAAACCAAATAACCCCCAAAAAGTTTATTGTTAGTGTGTAATTGCCGTGATAATTCAACAACATCAGAAAAACCTAAATTAACACCTTGCCCTGCCAATGGGTGGATATTATGCGCTGCATCGCCAATGAGTGCTAAATTTTCTTTAACATAATCTTTAGCACTTCGCTCAATCAGTGGAAAAGCTTGAATCTCACTCAATATTTCAAACTCACCAAAGCGAACTTCTACACCTGCTGAAAGTCGCTTAGCAAACGCCTCAGGCGATAATGCCAATAATTCATCAGAAAGGTGTTTTTCTGCCGACCAAACAATGGATGCTTCATTTTTACTCAATGGCAATAGTGCAATAATGCTTTCAGACAAAAACCGCTGCCAAGTTGTATTCTCAAAACCTTTGTTTGAACGAATATTGCAAACAACGGCTTTTTGCTGATAATCATTTTCACTAAATTCAATACCTGCCAAATCTCGAACACGAGAACGCGCACCATCTGCACCAATTAATAACGAGCATTGAAGTTGCTGTTTATCATCCAAATGCAAACAATAACCTTGCTGAGTTTTATTAATGTCATCAAGTTTAGCGCTAATGAATTCTACTGTAGTATCAGCTAATGCCGTATACATAGCCGATTGAATGCAGTCATTTTCTATGATATGCCCTAAATGCGTTAAATCCTCATCTGCTATTGAAAAATCCAGCGCACCATGCGAATTTTCATCCCATACTTTAGTATCAGTAAAAGCGTACTTGCGTTGAATTAAATCCCACACACCAATGTCTTTTAAAAATGTTTCTGAAGTTGGGGTGATCGCACTCACACGCGTATGGAAATTTTCTTTTACTTCAGGATTTGGGTTATTCGGATCAATAATTGCAATACTCAGATTGCTTTGATGACGCTTTGCCATTGACAAGGCAAATGCTTGCCCAACCATACCACCACCCACAATGACAATATCAAAATTGCCCATTAGCTTTCGCCTGCCACCGTCATTTGATTAATCAGTACAGAGCCAACTTTAATATTATTGCGTTGGTCCACATCATTACCCGCATGTACAATACCCAATAACATGTCTTTAAGGTTGCCAGCAATGGTAAGCCCTGATACTGGGTACTGGATTTCACCATTCTCCACCCAAAACCCCAATGCGCCACGAGAATAATCACCCGTTGTACCGTTCACACCTTGCCCCATTAATTCTGTTACTATTAAACCCTTATCCATCACCTTAATCATCTCATCCAAGCCACCGTTAAAACTCGACTCAACAATACCGTTGCTCACACCACCCGCATTAGCGGTGGTTTGTAGCCCTAATTGATTGGCAGAATATTGCCCCATGATATAACTTTTAACACGACCATCTTCAATAAAATATTGCTCGCGTTTAAGCACACCATCGCGGTCAATCGCCTTGGCACCCAGCGTCTTTTTAGCAAAAGGATGCTCACAAAAACTAATGTCTTCTGGCAAAACAATTTTGTCAATACTGTTTAATAAAAAAGTAGATTTTTTGTATTGCCTAGAGCCACCCAATGCACCTAAGAGTTGTGAAAACAAGCCACCAGATACGCGTGGGGTAAAAATCACAGGACATTTTTGTGAAGCGATCGAACGCGCACCCAATTTCTGCTGTGCAAGTTTTGCTGCTTTTTTACCAAGTAGTTGTGGCGTTTCTAGCGTATTTGCATCAAGTGCTGTTGTGTATTCATATGCTGTTTGCATATCATCATCACGCTTGGCAATTAGCGCACAATTTAATGAATGACGAGTGCTATTTTGCGTGATAATCAAACCGTTAGAATTGGCATATAAGCCTTCGCCTTGAAAACTAGACACCTCTGCACCTTCAGAATTATCAACCTCATCTTGTGCGAGCGCCGCTTCCTCACAAGCTTTAGCAATATCAATACTGTGTTGTGCATCCAAATCCCAGGGGTGATACAGGTCTAAATCGGGCGCATCAAATGCCATTAATGCTTTTGGAGCTAACCCATTAAAAGGGTCATCTTGGGTATATTTTGCAATCAAACAAGCAGATTTAATAGTTTTATCAAGGCTGTCTTTACTAACATCAACGCTTGATGCATGACCTTTCTTTTTGCCAAAAAATACATTGACTTCAAAACCTTTATCTAGATGATATTGCAGGGTTTCGACCTCACCCAACCTTACCGCAGTAGAAACACCTGAGCTTGAGTCAAGCAACAACTCATAATCACTAACTTTGTATTTTTTTAACAGCTCAATTGCTGTGTGTGCAGTTTGTTCTAGAGATTTTTGCATAATCTTATTATAAGTTTAAGGAATATTAGAAGATAGTACATTTTTTATATAAAAATGAGAAGAATATGGATAAGCCCTCCTAGAGGACTGCTGTGTGGTGCTAGAAATGTGCTGTTTTATATGTTTCATAAATTGTGATAGGGTTGTGTGAAAGTCTCTGTGGATGACATGATTACCTGTTATTAATTTCTAGTTACTTCTAATGAACGCAATCTTCGAGAATCTGCCTTTAAAACCTTAAAATGAAACCCTTGCAAATCAATCTCATCCAACTGCTCTGGCAAATAAGTAAAACCAGCAATAACCAAACCTGCCACAGTGTCCACATCCTCCACCTGCAATTTAACATTAAAAAATTCATTAAATTCTTCAATCGGCGTATGTCCTTTAAGCAAATAACGCCCGCCACTAAAATCAATGATATTATCCTCTTCTAAATCATGTTCGTCTTCAATTTCACCCACAATTTGTTCTAACACATCTTCTAATGTCACCAAACCCGCAATCTCACCATATTCATCTATTACAATCGCCATGTGTGATTTTTTTTGCTGAAAATCTCTTAATAACGCACCCAAAGTTTTACTTTCTGGCACTAGAACAGCATCGCGTAAATATTGCTTATAATTAAACTCAGATTTTTGTTCACCTGCAAAATGACTCAGTAAATCCTTAGCTAAAATAACTCCTAAGATTTTATGTTGTTCGTTATTAATGATTGGAAATCTAGAATGTGCAGACTCAATCATAATATTAAGCAAATCCTGAGTCCTCGCCTGATAGTCAATCAATATCATTTTTGACCTAGGCACCATAACATCACGCACCTCCATATTCTCAAGCTGCATCGTGCCTTCAATAATTGAACGCGAGTGTGAATCAATCACACGGCTCTGTTCAGCCTCTTTTAAGGATTGCAATAATTCATCACTTGAGCGTAGTGGTATGTGAAAAAATCGTTTTTTTAATCTTTGTAAAAAAGACAATATCGAGGGAGGTTGTTCTTCGTTCATTTAAAGTTTGGTAATCATTAAGTTACCATTGTAACAAAAATCAAGCTTTTTTGCCACTACACATTTTTTTACCTTGTGCGGCACGCTCTTTACGCACTTGCTTTGGGTCGGCAATTAAAGGTCGATAAATCTCAACCCTATCTTTTGGGCGCAAAACAGTATCCAATTTAGCAATCTTGCCAAAAATGCCTGTCTTATCCTTAGATAAATCGATTTGTGGATAAGACGCCATAATGCCAGACAACACTATCGCCTGCTCAAGTGTCGTACCCTTATCCACTTCCAAAACAAGTAGCGTTTGTTTATTCTCTAATGCATAGGCGACTTCAATTTTCATTGTTTTGCATCACAAAGTTGCTGCGCTTGAGCAAAATCAAGCGTACCTTCATAAATAGCCCGCCCAGTAATTGCACCCATAATGCCGTGATGTGCCTCGCTCAACAATCCAGATATATCCTCTATATTGGTAATGCCTCCTGAAGCAATAATAGGAATTGAGGTTTGCTTAGCAAGACTCGTCGTCGCCTCAACATTCACCCCTTGCATCATACCGTCTCGTGCAATATCAGTATAAACAATCGAATTCACCCCATCTTGCTCGAATTTTTTCGATAAATCCACCGCATGCAAATCCGTCTTCTGCGCCCAACCCTGGGTCGCCACCAAGCCATCATTGGCATCCAAGCCCACAATCACTTTATCAGGAAACTCACGACACAACTGCGATACAAACTCAGGATGCGTCACTGCCATTGTCCCAATAATCAAATAACTAACCCCCGCCTCAATATACGCATTAGCAATATCCATATTACGAATACCGCCGCCAATCTGTACAGGCAACTCAGGGAATGCCGATACAATCTGCATCACACTCGCTGCATTCACAGGCTTACCTTCAAACGCCCCATTAAGGTCTACCAAATGCAAACGCCTTGCGCCTTGCGCCACCCACTGCGCCGCCATCTCTACTGGATTATCAGAAAATACCGTCGTATCTTCCATTAAACCTCGTCTTAGACGCACGCATTGCCCATTTTTTAAATCTATTGCTGGAATTATTATCATTTTTTATACCACCTTTAATTTCTAGAATTTTATCATCTAATGCTTTAAACCAACTCTATCTTTGATCCAATTAGATTAGTAAAACTACAA
>NZ_CDSC02000296.1 GCF_001298715.1 Bathymodiolus azoricus thioautotrophic gill symbiont | reverse complement strand
CATTTAGAAACCTACTTAAATTTCACTGTTACAGAATATCTGCTGTGATGGATTTTGCCAAGTAGAACATAAATTATTGCTTTTGAGAAGTGGCCATTTATACATGTTAAATTGCCATGGTTATAAAAGCACACATTTACTTCATTGTGGGGAAAGAAAGAAGATTATTGATTTTATGGTTATAAGGGAGTCTGTAGCCTGCAGATATTACCTGATGTACCCGCCTTTGATCTTCACCAATTTCACACAGGTGAATCTTGGTGACGGAAGGGTGGACTCAGTTGATTTTCAGGTCAGCTGCTAAGGTTACTCTAAAAGATAAATTCATTACTATTCTGCACTCGTTCACTTTTGTATATATTATTTCCAGGTGTTTTCCACTGCTGCTGATGGTCAAACACAAGTGGAAATTAAAGTTCATCAAGGTGAAAGAGAGATGGCCTTGGACAACAAACTCCTTGGGCAATTCCAGCTGGTAAATATTTACAAAATTATGTTAAAAATTTGAGAATTTAAAAAAAATTAATATGCAATGATGTTTATTTTTTCGTCACCAGAAAAGAGCGTTGCCTTGTTGACTTACTTGTCTGAGCATGTTAAATTTGAATAGATGTTGAAAAAATATAACAACAAAAAATAAAAATTGACATGACCACATTCATCATAAATATTTTAATTTATTGTAATGATAGACAATATAACCAACCACAGTAACACACACCTCTCCTACAAACCTCAAACTTCCAAACACAGAAATGACGACAGAAACCGCTACAAATATAGGCTGCAGCTTGAGACTAAAATTTATAGATAATTTTGAATTCAGACAAATATTGTAAGGATCTCCTGCAGTTAGGGTCTACACTTATAATATTGTTTGTATGATGATATTAAACCTGTTTTACAGATTGGTATTCCTCCAGCACCTCGTGGTATACCACAGATTGAAGTTACTTTTGATATTGATGCTAATGGTATTGTAAATGTATCGGCAAGAGACAAAGGAACAGGCAAAGAACAACAAAGTAAGTGTTAACATCAAATTGTTTACGTTTTTTACCCAATAGATGACAAAGTAGTTCTCTAATATAAAACAAATCAAGTGATTATTTACAGTACAACAATGTAAATTTGACTGTGATGCAAAAGATGTCTTATAAGAGCAGTTGACTCACTTGAGGGTATCCTTTAGTAGTATAGTCCGTTTGACCAGCCTAAAACAGGACTAAAAATTAATTAAAAATCAACAGTTCAACTTATTGATTTTTTTTCTTCACACATTTACTCATATATCATCTACCTACTCTGACAAATAATTTCAGAATTTTGACACTATTTTCCAAAAAGTTGCCCATTAGGTCTCTATGTTAAATATTTGTACCAAATGTGGATATGTGCAGAGGGATGTGCTTCGTAAATATTAATTTATGAAGACAAAAAAAATGGTTTTTCTACCTTTATTTTATATTTTTCTATTATATTTAAAAAAAATATATATTAATTACGTTTTTTTTTTTTATTGCTTAAATAACATACATAAACTTGCTTTCATTTTATAAAAGTATACACAAAGCATGGGCTATTTACATGGTATATCTGGTCAATACACATAGGCTTACTTTACATTCAA
>NZ_CDSC02000073.1 GCF_001298715.1 Bathymodiolus azoricus thioautotrophic gill symbiont | reverse complement strand
ATATATTATTCTCTTATCTGCTTATGTGCCGTATTTTAAACGAATTGAATTTTTATAATTATAACCACCTACAAAGACGCCTCTAACAACTCATTTTTCTTAACCAAATCATCAAGCCCCTGCAAGGTCTTTAACAACGCTCCCATCTTATCAATCGGCATAGAATTAGGGCCATCGCTAAGGGCTTTTTCTGGGTTGGGGTGAGTTTCCATAAAAATACCGCTGATACCGACTGCAATAGCGGCACGGGCTAAAACTGGCACCATTTCCCGTTGTCCGCCTGAGGTTGTGCCTTGTCCACCAGGTTGTTGCACTGAATGGGTAGCATCAAATACCACGGGGCAACCAGTAGCACGCATTTGCGCCAAACCACGCATATCTGATACTAAGGTGTTATAACCAAAGCTGGTGCCTCTGTCGCAAACGGTGATTTGCTGATTGCCGGCTTCTCGGGCTTTAGCAACAACATTGCTCATATCCCACGGTGCTTGAAATTGGCCTTTTTTAATATTGACAGGAATACCCTGCTTGCACACATTTTGAATGAAGTTGGTTTGACGCACTAAAAATGCAGGGGTTTGCATCATATCTACCACGCTGGCAACCTCATCAAGCGGTGTGTCTTCGTGAACATCGGTTAGAACTTTGCAGTCGACTTCATCTTTTACTTTTTGTAAAATGCGTAACCCCTCTTCAATACCTAAGCCTCTAAAGCTACTAGTGCTGGTGCGATTGGCTTTATCATATGAAGATTTGTAAATAAAATTAATACCCAACTCCTCAGTGATTTTTTTTAAATAAGTAGCAGTCTCTAAGGCTAATGCCTCAGATTCAATAACACAAGGGCCTGCAATCAGGAAAAATGGCTGGTCAATACCAACTTCAAAATCTAATAATTTCATGGTTATGATTTATACAAAAACTCAACGCTCATTATATCGTTTAAAATAGTAGACTATGACGAATACACCTGACATTTTAAAAAAAATTATCGCACGCAAAGAAGTTGAAATTGCCGAATGTAAAAACAATATTTCAGAAAAACAAATGCTGGATGCTGCTTATAAAAACCGTGATACACGCGATTTTTACCAAGCATTGAAAGATAAAGCAGACGCCAAACAAAATGGTGTTATTGCAGAAATCAAAAAAGCATCACCTTCTAAAGGTGTATTGCGTGAGAATTTTAACCCTGTTGAAATCGCTAAAAGCTACGAGAAAGCAGGTGCAGCTTGCTTATCAGTTTTAACCGATAAAGACTTTTTCCAAGGTGACAACCAATATTTGAGCGATGTGCGAGAAGCAGTATCAATACCAGTGTTACGCAAAGAATTTATTATAGACCCCTATCAGATTTACGAAGCCAGAACCTTAGGTGCTGATTGTATTTTACTAATTACTGCTTGTCTAAGCGACGAACAAATGGAAGACTTTGCAATGCGTGCCATTGCTATTAATATGGATGTTTTGGTTGAGGTGCACAACATAGAAGAATTAGAGCGTACATTACAATTGCGCCTGCCAATGATTGGCATTAACAATAGAAACTTACGCACCTTTGATGTCTCTTTAGAGACAACCGTTGAACTCATGAAAGAAATCAAAGAAGACACTTTGATTATCACCGAAAGTGGTATTTTAACTGCAGATGATGTCAACTTTATGCGGGAGCACAATATTTACAGTTTCTTGGTTGGCGAGGCATTTATGCGTCAAGATGATCCAGGAAAAGCACTACAAGACATCTTTAGAGTAAATAAATGAAGACAACAGTCAAATGGATTGATAACATGATGATGGTTGGTGAGTCAGCCAGTGGCCACGCTGTGGTGATGGATGGACCTCAAGATTTAGGCGGCAAAAATCTAGGTATTCGCCCAATGGAGATGTTACTCCTTGGTATGGGCGGTTGCACAACCATTGATGTGGTATCAACACTGAAAAAAATGCACCAAGAAGCACATGATTGTCGCGTAGAAATATCTGCCGAGCGTGCTGAAGAACATCCAAAAATATTCACTAAAATTCACCTTCACTTTATTATTAAAGGCTCTGATTTAAACGATAAAAAAGTGGGTAAAGCCATAAGTCTGTCTGCTGATAAATATTGCTCTGCCTCCATCATGCTGGGCAAAGCTGCTAGCATAACCCATGATTTTGAAATCCATGAATAACACTTGGGGGTGGCTGGGCACGATTACGGGTATTACTGGTGGCTCACTAGTCGCACTCAACTTTAGCCACTCAAAATATGGCTATATTTTCTTTATGGTTTCGGCCGTCAGCTGGATTATTCAAGGTGTTAAAAATCATGACAAACCCTTGGTCTTATTAAATACTGTTTTTGTCTGCGTCAACACATTGGGCATCTACCATTGGTTCTTTTAAAAGGAAAATTCCATTTATTCTTCTTATTTTATCTCGCTCATTTAAACTCTAAAAAAAGCAAAATACTATATTTACTAAGGCTTAAAACAGGGGATGGCGCGCTCATTCATTGCTGATAATGTTGCTGTCAATAAGCCAACCGTATCCAGATAGATTGCTCATAATATAGGTAAGCGGTATTATCATTAACGCAACAATAGCAAAGAATTTACCTATCATCGGAAAATTGCGCAACAACCAAAAACTAAAGTTTACTTTGCCAGCCCTTATTCATCATGGGAGAGAGAATTAAGTGTAACATACCGATAGCTTGCTTAGGCGCTACCCATCTAAACAAATGACATTTGACAATTTTGAAGCACAACTACTTAACAAGGCTATTGCCTTATTGAGTAGCAGACCAAGCAAAAGCCTGAATGATCAAATACCAAAAATGGTGTAAAGTGTCGTGCTAGCACCCGCTTATAGATCCATAATGCAACAAATGCTATAATAAAGATCC
>NZ_CDSC02000407.1 GCF_001298715.1 Bathymodiolus azoricus thioautotrophic gill symbiont | reverse complement strand
TTAATTATCGGCGACCGCTCTTTGATTCCTGATGCACAGTGGTCATTATTCAAATCCACCAATACCACTCACCTTAGCGTGATTTCTGGATTACATATTGGGCTTATCTCTGGTTTTGTATTCTTACTGGTACAATTTTTATGGCGTTATTCCGCACGCTTAAGCATCATGATACCTGCACAGGTTATTGCTGCTTATTTTGGACTTATCTCTGCACTTTTATATGCATTGATTTCGGGATTTTCAATTCCAACAATTCGTGCCTTTATTATGGCAAGCGTGGTGTTTATTTCAATTATTCTTAGGCGTCATCATGATATTTGGCAACTCTATGGTATGGCATTGATATTGGTACTCCTTCATAACCCGTTAAGTGTTTTTAGCGTTGGTTTTTGGTTGTCATTTTATGTAGTGGCAATCATTATCTATGGTGCTGGGCAACATCAAGAAAAATCTTGGCTCTATCGCTTAATCTATATACAACTACTCATTAGTTTTTCCTCGTTGCCGCTTAGTATTTGGTTTTTTTCTGTTACTTCAGCCTTATCACCAATTGCAAATTTAATTGCCATTCCAATATTTAGTTTTATTGCCACTCCACTATCGCTAATCTCCGCCTTGCTGACTTTTAGTGGCCTTACTTATTTATCAGAGATAAGTTTTTCCATTGTTAATCAGTCATTGGTTTACCTGTTCGTCTTGTTAGAGCAATTACAACAATTTGATTTCAATCAATGGCATTACACGCAAACCTCATTGATAGATTTAGCGCTTTTTATCTTACTTGTATGTGTTGCTATTCTCCCTAAAGCATTAAAACTTCGTTGGCTATCTGTACTTGTATTGGGCTTGATGATATTGATACCTAACCCTAAAATGGATGACAACTCGGTACTAATTACGACGCTTGATGTCGCTCAAGGATTAGCCACTGTGGTGCAAACCAAAAACCATGTTTTATTGTTTGATACTGGCGCAAAATATCCTTCTGGTTTTAATCTTGGAGGGAGTGTCATTGCGCCTTATCTTCGTGCAAAGCACATTCAATATTTAGATAAGATTGTTATTTCTCATGGTGATAATGACCATATTGGTGGTCTTGATAATATTTTAGAAAATTTCAAGGTAGGTGAGATAC
>NZ_CDSC02000187.1 GCF_001298715.1 Bathymodiolus azoricus thioautotrophic gill symbiont | reverse complement strand
TGTGTATCATGCTCAAATAAAGTTAACAAAAGGGGGGGTTTAAATGTCTAGTAATAATGATTATTGGAAAGCCAATATTGCACTAATTGTGAAGTGCCTGTCTATTTGGTTTGTTGTTTCATATCTATTTGGTATTGTGTTTGTAGATGCGCTCAATGTTATTAAGATTGGCGGCTATAAACTTGGATTTTGGTTTGCACAACAAGGCTCAATATATACATTCGTGGTGTTGGTTTTCTATTATGCGAAGAGCATGGGGAAAATCGATGAAAAATTTAATGTTCACGAAAAATAAGGGGAAACAATCATGGATTTACAAACATTAACATTTTTATTTATAGGTGTTACTTTTGCTATTTATATTGGTATTGCTTTTTGGGCAAGAGCAGGTTCAACGCATGAGTTTTATGTTGCGGGCGGTGGTATTCACCCAATTGCAAATGGTATGGCGACAGCAGCTGACTGGATGAGTGCAGCGTCATTTATCTCAATGGCGGGTTTAATCGCCTTTTACGGATACGGGGGCTCGGTATTCTTGATGGGTTGGACGGGTGGTTATGTGCTACTAGCAATGTTACTTGCACCTTATTTAAGAAAGCATGGTTCATTTACGGTTCCTGAGTTTATTTCTGATCGTTATTATTCAAAAACCGCGCGTATTGTTGCAGTTATTTGTTTGATTATTGCCTCAGTCACTTATGTCATTGGACAAATGAAAGGTATTGGTGTTGCATTTTCTAGATTCTTAGAGGTAGATTATGAAACAGGCTTGGTAACAGGTATGGTTATTGTAGCATTCTATGCAGTAATGGGTGGCATGAAAGGTATTACTTATACACAAATTGCACAATATGTGATTATGATTATTGCTTATACCATTCCAGCAGTATTTATTTCATTTATGCTAACGGGTAACCCAATCCCACAACTGGGTTTGGGTAGTGAAATGGCAGACGGGACTTATCTACTGGATAAACTAGACCAAGTGGTAACCCAACTTGGGTTCTCCGAATACACCACGCAGGCAAGACTAAGTACAACAAATATGTTTGTTTACACTTTGTCTTTAATGATTGGTACAGCAGGTCTTCCGCATGTCATCATGAGATTTTTTACCGTATCTTCGGTAAAGGCTGCGCGTGAATCTGCAGGTTGGGCGCTGATATTTATTGCACTTCTATATACAACTGCACCAGCAGTAGCTGCAATGGCAAGATTAAATTTGATGACAACTATTGACCAGCCAACAGCTGAACACAACTTAGCCTATGCAGACCGCCCAGCGTGGTTTAAAAACTGGGAAAAAACGGGTTTATTAAAGTTTGAAGATAAGAATGGTGATGGATTGATTCAGTATACAGGCAATAAAGGAAATACACCTAAAACCATTAGAGTTGATGGTAAGGACATTGTATTGCCGCCTAATGAAATGGTTAAAGTTGATAGAGATATCATGGTATTAGCAAATCCTGAAATTGCTGGCTTGCCTAATTGGGTGATTGCCATTGTGGCTGCGGGTGGTTTAGCCGCTGCACTATCAACGGCTGCTGGATTGTTACTGGCGATTGCATCCTCTATTTCGCATGATTTGTTAAAAGGCGTATGGCGACCAAATATTTCCGAAAAAGACGAATTAATGTATTCTAGGATGTCAATGATTGGCGCTATATTACTTGCTGGTTATTACGGCTTTAATCCACCAGACTTTGCCGCAGGTACGGTTGCGCTAGCCTTTGGTTTGGCGGCGTCTAGTCTTTTCCCAGTATTGATGATGGGTATCTTCTCTAAGAAGATGAATAAAGAAGGTGCGATTGCGGGCATGCTTTCAGGTATTGGCATTACATTGCTATATGTATTCCAGCACAAAGGTATTATGTTTGTGCAGTCAACTTCATTTTTAGGCGATATGGAGCCTAACTGGTTCTTTGGTATTGAGCCAAATGCATTTGGTGCCATTGGTGCATTGGTTAACTTTGCAGTAGCGTTCTTGGTAATGAGTCGTACAAACAAAGTGCCTAAAGAAGTTGAGAAGATGATTGAGAATATCCGTATTCCAGCTACTAATTAATATTTTTTAGAGTATCCTTAAAACGCCCAGCATTGCTGGGCGTTTTTTTATTTAAAATGTAGGGAGTTGATATGTTTTTTAAGAATAAGCATGTGATTACATCAATGATTGTTGCACCTATTTTAGCAATTATTAGTTATTTCGCAGTTGATTATTATGTCGCTGAAGTACCACATAAGGCTAAACAAGGGCAATCTTATAAAATGCTGGTAAAGTCTAATTGTCGCTGGGAAAGTGGGGCATGTGATTTGGTTAATGGGGGATTAAAAATCCATATCACTTCAGACGCTCAGGTTTATGGATTAAATACGCTTTTTATTGATGCTTCAAGCGATTTAAAAGGTATTAAGTTTGCTTTGGTTAAAGCAAAAGACAAAACCTCTAAACCACAATCAATGACACCTTCTAACGGTAGCAAGATATCTTGGCAATCCCCACAGATAAATGTTATAAAATCAGATTACTTACAGTTTGTTATTTCTGCAAATGAGAGTCTCTTTTATGCTAGAGTACCGACTGTTTTTATTTACAAGGAGTCTTTGTTATAAACGGCGAATTCAATCCATA
>NZ_CDSC02000437.1 GCF_001298715.1 Bathymodiolus azoricus thioautotrophic gill symbiont | reverse complement strand
TTCTTTATTTTAATATTCTTTTCACCAACGCTCGGAATACCAATATCCTCGTAATCTCGCACTGTAGGGACTGGGTCGCCCTCTCCGTTGTAAAGAGAGATTTTAAGAATAGCTCTATCCACAAGTGAGCCAAATACATTATCAACATTGCCTTTGATAGAAGTTTTGCCAGTAGCTACACTAACCCCTCTCTGAAAAGCACTCATTGCACTGCTGAGTTTACCGGAAAGAGTGTTGTTCTTTATGGCATCCTTTAGATCACTAATAACCTCAGTTGCAGTTTTGCCACTGGTTGCAGCCATTTGTGAAATTATTGCAAGTATAGCACCAACTTTACCTGCATCATCATTAGCAACCGGTCCAGCGTTGGCATTGCTTGGAATGGTGCTAATAATATTAACACCATTCAGAACACCAAAGGCAACGGCGACAGCGGCGTTGTTTCGGATCGCAATGTCTTTGGTAATATAGGAATTAGTACTGGCCATTTGATAAGCGACTTCAGACAAAGGTGAGGCAAGTATTGTTAATGGACCTGTGCCTGAGTAGAATGTTACTGCCCTCATTAGACTTGGGGCTGAAGTATTAGGAATTTGCGTGGCTTCATCCGTGTAAGTACCACCTCTGCAAGCCATAGTAACAAGCCCTGCTGGTATGTTCATTACACCTACCAAATTGACTTGACCATTACTACCTGTGGAGGCAGTGCCTAAGGCAACACCAGAGCTGTTGTATAATGTACATGTCGCCCCTTCGGTAGGTGCGTTATATTCACCCAAAACAATAGGAAGTCCATTTAAGAGTTTTTCAATGCGGATTTTATTGATTCTTTCTACAAACTCAAGATCGCCTAAGTTAACAATACCTGAATTTTGGAAGGCTTTTTTGCCAATGCTAAAGTTTGTCATTGATTCGTGGTCTGAAATTGGAAGTGCGGTTGTGAAGCGTGCGTAAGTTTTGCGCTCAACTGTGTTGTTATCTTCACTACCAAACTCCATGCGAACAGAGTCAGAGAGTTGCACCTCTATGCCAAAAATGGTGCCTTTGACATCAGACTTAGCAACACCGTTCCAAACATATCGAGTGGCTTTAACTTTTGCCCACGGCAGGTAAGGAACTCGACCTAAAAACTTAACATCATATCCCGCTAAAGCTTCTTCGGTGTGATTGACAATGACTTTTTTATCTGAAATCGGGAAGTATTTATTAACATTGAGGTTAAAGTTCGCTCTTTGGTATTCTAATCCAATACTACCGCGTTTGTGCTTAGATTTAGACTCATAATCAGCAAAGAGGTTGACCCCTGCAATGGATTGACCTTGCTCTAAGAGCTGTCGGTAACCAACACCAAGATTAAGGGTACTTCTACGGCTGCCAAAGTTTTCACCAGAGTTAAGTTGAGCTTGGACAAAGGCAAATTCAGTAGAATCATCATTAAGCTGGGTTAGTGGCTGAATGGTTCTTAGGCTGTAATCTGGTTTTTTAGAGGTGATTTTACGAATAGAAATCTCTGTTTTTCCCTTGCCAAAAGAATTCGCATATTTATTGGCTTTTTTGTTAACGAGGCTTTCGACGTTGTTAATGGCTTGGTTTTTAAGTTGACCTTTAATACCTGTGGTAATTTTATTGCCGAGTTGGCTGACATTGTCTGAGTTGGTAGAGCCTATGGCACTGCCAATCGTCCTGCCGACTTGCTTGAGGAGTTTGTTGGCTTGATTGTCTTTTTTGGTATAGCTTGGAGTGTTGTTCCAGTTATAAGTGTAGGGCTTGCTGAAGTCTAGGTAAGCGTCTTTGTCAAATGCTTGAGTGTCTGACGAGCTAACATTAAGAGAAAATGTCAAAAGACTGGAAGCAAACAAAAACCTGAAGTTATGTAATAGTTTGTTGCATGTAAGGTTTTTATATTTAAGGTTGCTTAGTGTTGTCTTTTTCATGGGTAAGTGTAGTTATATATATC
>NZ_CDSC02000292.1 GCF_001298715.1 Bathymodiolus azoricus thioautotrophic gill symbiont | reverse complement strand
TGTTTAGCTTGCCACGAAGCATTTACGGTTAATTAAAATAAATTATGTTTGGATTTGGTGAAAAAGTAGCAGGTTATGATGTTCCTGTTTTTAATGAACGAGAAGTAAGAGCTGCCGCAGGCATTGTATTTCTGTTTGCTTTTATGGCATTTATGAATGGTTTTTTAACGGGCAATAATGAGCCGACTAAGTTAATGGTATCGGTATTTTTATTTGATTTTTTTATCCGGATTTTTATCAATCCAAAATACGCACCCTCTATGATTATGGGTCGTTGGATTGTTAATAATCAAACACCTGAATATGTCGGCGCGCCACAAAAAAAGTGGGCGTGGGCATTTGGTTTTTTCTTGGCAGTGGTGATGTTTTATTTAGTGGTGATGAACAATATTCGTGGACCTATTAATATTTTGACTTGTGCGCTGTGCTTGGGCCTTTTATTTTTTGAGGCAGTATTTGGTGTTTGCGCGGGATGCAAGGTTTATAATATATTTCATAAAGACGGTGCAAAGTATTGTCCGGGACAGTCGTGTGATTTAACAAGAGACAGAGCATCAATTCAAAGCCTAAATTTTGTACAAAAGACAATCTTTACCTTGTCAATATTGGCATTATTTTATTTGGTATTTGGTGATATTATTCACACTTTAACAACAGGATAAAAAATGAAAAAAATCATAATTCTTGCATTACTTTATTTATTTTCAAGCTTAACTTATGCCTCATTTGAGGTGCAAAAAATTACTGATAATGTTTATGCTTTAGTGGGTGAATTGTCTCAAAGGACTAAAACCAATTTAGGTAATAATTCAACCCATGGGGTTATTATCACTAGTGAAGGTGTGGTACTTATAGATTCAGGCGCAAGCTATTTTGACGCCAAAGAGATTCATAAAACTATTCAAAAACTTACTCACAAACCTGTCAAAATCGTCATTAATACTGGTGGACAAGACCATCGCTGGTTAGGCAATGATTATTTTCAAAAGTTAGGTGCTAGAATTATAAGTTCAAGTAAGGCTAAAATTGACCAACAAATAAGAGCAGATGAGCAAATAACAAGACTAGACCTGTTAATTAAAGATAGCCTAAAAGGTACAGAACCTGTATTTGCATCAGAGACTTTTGATGAAAAAATGAATCTTGAACTTGGCGGTGTAAATTTAGAGTTGTATCATTTTGGTGCAGCGCATACAGCAGGCGATATTGTTATTTGGATGCCTAGTACAGAGTTGATGTTTACAGGAGATATAGTTTTTAACGACAGAATGCTAGGGATTGGACCTGCCAAAGATTTTCAAAGTTGGATTAATGTATTTGAAAAAATGGCAATTTTTAAGCCAAAATACATAATTCCAGGTCATGGTAGTGTGTCTAATTTGTCGCTTGCAACACACAATACTTATAATTATTTGGTATTTTTAAAAACAAAAATTAGTAAGATTCTAGATAATGATGGCGATATGTTGGATGCCAGTAAAATTGACCAATCAAAATTTCATTATTTAAAAAATCATGAAAGTATTGCTGGAAAAAATGCGCAACGGGTATTTGAGAAGATGGAATTTGACTATTAATAGAAAGGAAGAAGTTATGAAAAATATAAAGAGATTAACTGTTTTATCTGCATTAATTTTTTCTACTGTTATAACGGCATCATGGTTTGATTCTGGTGAAGATAAAAAACAAGAAATCGCTAAATCAGTGACTATAGAGAAAATAGCCAAGGACTGTGAGATCCCAGCTTTTGCAAAAGCTATTGGGCACGAAGACAAGTGGCTGTTACATAATGGTTGTCCACCAAGAAAAGACGCCAAGAAAAACGAAGCTAAATAATTTTGCAAGCCTCATCAAAGCTTAGGCGTGGCGACCTTGGGAACAACTTACTCTGGTCGCCAGACCCTATAGCGCAAATGAAAATTGATTTGGTTTTACCATCTGGGAAAAATTCTTGGTCCAGTGTCTCAGCATTAAAACCACCCATTGGGCCACAATCTAAGCCAACTGAACGTGCTGCCAACATAAAGTAAGCACCTTGTAAAGTGGCGTTCATCTCCCCTACTGATTTAATCTTTTCAGGGTTGCCTTCATACCAACTTTTTGCATCAGTATGCGGGAAGAGTTTGCCTAACTTCTCATAAAATTCTGTGTCATAAGCAATGATTGCCACTGCGGGTGCAGCCATTGCCTTATCCACATTACCTTCATCAAGATGAGGCTTGAGTTTTTCTTTAGCTTCGCTGGATTGTACAAAGGTAATACGTGCAGGGCAAGTATTAGCCGCAGTTGGTCCAAACTTCATCAGCTCATAAATTTGGTTAATTTGTGTCTCAGATACAGGTTTGTCTAACCAGCCATTGTGGCTTCTTGCTTCTGTAAATAAAGTATCAAGTGCGTCTTTGTTCAGCATTATAATGTCCTTTGAATATAAATTATTGATTGCGTATGTTAGATTATATATTTTTTGACGCTAAACTATCAAACAAATTCAAAGACCATTTAATAAAGGCGGGAATAGAATTTAAAGTTGAAAATGACGAAAGTTTTGGCTCGGTGCAGGGCGAGATTGTGTCTATTGCCGATGAAACTAATGATGATATTTTGGACGAGTTACAAGTATTGTATGATGAATTACAAGAAGCATTAGAGCAAATATTAGAACAAAATGGTGATGGCTTAATGATGAATGCAGCAGGTATGCAGACCCAACTCAAAGATGGCACAATGTGTACGCTAAGAGTAGAGCCTACGATTGTAACGCGCATTCTTACTGTATTAGAATTTGATGAGTTACAAACCTTTATTGATAATATCGCACGCAGTGTAGAGGAGCCTGATTTCGGGCATTTTTGTAAAAATAGAGGAGCGTAAAATGAGTGGATTTTTTGTACTGGTGTCGTTTGAATTAAATGACAAGAATTTATTGAGCGATTGGAAGGTTTTATCTAAAGAAATTGACGATAATATTCTTGGTGTTAAAGGATTTATTTCACGCGATTCTGGAATTGATGAGCAAGGATATGTGTATTGCTTAGTTAAATGGCAAAGTAGAGCTGATCAAGAGGCGTTCAAGAAGCAACTTGAATCAAAAGATGATTGGTCAAAAACAATGGAAGACTTTGGGCGTATTGCCAATATGGAAACTATCATGTTTAAAAATATAGCACTCTTTTAACGATGAAGAAAATCACAATTATCGGTTCAGGATTTGCAGGTTTAACTGCGGTGAGAGTCCTGCGCAAACAAGACAAAACCCTAGAAATTACGCTAATCTCTCCAAAGGCAGAGTTGGTGTATATGCCGAGTTTGATTTGGGTGCCTTCCGGTGCAGCAGACAAAAAAGACATTATTGTTCCATTGGATAATTTCTTTAAACGCATGAATGTTCGTCATGTCGAAAATGAAGTCATTGGCTTGGAAGATAACAACAGAGTTGTACTTTTAAAAAATGGTGCTCAAGTTGATAATGATGCGTTAATTATTGCCTCAGGCGGGCGTTTTATCAAAAAATTACCCGGCATTGAAAACGCCATCACTCCTTGTGAAGGGCTAAGCGCTGTAGAAGAAATACGCGACAGAATAAAAGTCATGGATGGTGGCAATATCGCCATTGGTTTTTCGGGTAATCCAAAAGAACCAAGCGCGATGCGTGGTGGGCCAATGTTTGAATTTTTGTTTGGACTAGACACACAACTACGACAAGAAAAACGACGCGATAAATTTAACCTAACCTTTTTCACCCCCGCAACAAAACCCGGTGCACGATTGGGCGAAAAAGCAGTTGAGAGTTTGTTGTTAGAGATGAAAAAGCGCAACATTAAAACGCATCTTGGACATAAAATGAAAAAATTTGAAACCAATAAAGTGTTTACCGAAGGTGGTGAATTTTCCGCTGATTTGATCCTATTTATGCCAGGAATGACGGGCAATCAATGGTTTGATAATACCGAGCTTGATCGTAGTGAAGGTGGTTTGTTAAAGGCGGATAAATTTTGCCAAGTTGAAAGTGCTGACAAGGTGTTTGTTGCAGGCGATTCTGGTTCATTTCCAGGGCCGCAGTGGATGCCAAAACAAGCACATATGGCAGACCTTCAAGCTGAAGCGGCAGCAAAAAATGTACTTGATGTGTTAGATGGAGGGCGTGCTACGCACACATTTAAAATTGAGCTAATGTGCATTGTTGACTCAAATAACAAGGGCATCTATATCTCACGCACGATGAAGGGTGGCTTTATGTTGCCGAATTGTCGTTTGATGCACACTGTAAAGCGTTTATTTGGTTGGTGGTATTTGCGTCAATATCGATAAGGAGAGACTATGTCAGATTGTTTATTTTGTAAAATTATTGCGGGTGATATTCCTACTGAGAAAATTTATGAAGATGCTGAAGTTTTGGCTTTTCATGATATTAGGGCGCAAGCTCCACATCATTTCTTAGTGATTCCAAAAAAACATATTGCCTCATTAAATACAGCAGACGATGCCATCTTGATCGGTAAATTAAGTTTAACCGCCAGTAAAATTGCTAAAGATTTGTGCTTTGCCGATGAAGGTTATCGTGTGGTAATGAATTGCAACGCTAATGGCGGACAAACAGTTTATCACATTCACCTGCATTGCCTAGGGGGGCGAGCGCTCTCTTGGCCACCTGGTTAACCTTTCCTGTTTATTTGGAAATAGATAAAATTTAAGTTTGATTGTACTTAGATTCACATCATAAGTGCAACACTCAATTAGTTGATCAAAGGGTATATTAATCACTCTTTAATCCGACAAGAAAAAGGAGTGAAACATGCAAAAATATACACAATTGACCTACGAACAAAGATACCATATTTACCTGCTAAAT
>NZ_CDSC02000289.1 GCF_001298715.1 Bathymodiolus azoricus thioautotrophic gill symbiont | reverse complement strand
AAAAAAAATACAAAAAATAGTTTTTTTACAACAAAAAGCAAAAATAATGGATTTTTATACTTTGTAAAGCTTTTCTATATAAGGGTTTATATGGTTTTTAACAAAAAAACAACATTTTTGTGAAAGACATAGAATAGCGGTATTTATTTAAAAGGGGTTTTAAGTCTAAATTATGACAAGTGTGACAAAATTTTACAATTACCAGTTATTTAGCCATACCATCTCATGGTTTGAATTTCTGTTTGTTTCATTCATCAAACAAACCTGATGCTGATGAATCAGGATGTTTTAAACCTAAATGCGCATAGGCAAGATTGGTCGCACTGCGACCACGCGGTGTACGCATAATAAGCCCCTGCTGAATTAAATAGGGCTCCACCATATCTTCCAAAGTACCGCGTTCTTCGCCAATCGCTGTTGAAAGTGTATCTAAACCCACGGGTCCACCGCCAAATTTTCGTGTCATCATTGATAAATATTCTCTGTCTAGCTGCTCCAAACCTAGCTCATCTACCTTGAGCTCACTCAATGCTTCATGCGCAATGGCTTGATGAACAATACCATTGGTTTTAACATCAGCAAAATCACGCACTCGACGCAATAATCGATTGGCAATTCTTGGTGTGCCACGAGAACGCTTAGCAATCTCTAATGCGCCGTCTGATTCTATCTGGATATCTAAAATATCGGCAGAACGCACTACAATTTTTTGTAGATCTTTTACTTCATAAAACACCAAGCGTTGGACAATACCAAATCTATCTCTAAGTGGTGAGGTTAACATGCCCGCACGCGTCGTCGCACCAATCAAAGTAAACGGTGGTAACTCCAGTTGCACAGAATGTGCAGCTATCCCCTCACCCACCATAATATCAAGTTTGAAATCTTCCAAAGCAGGGTATAGAATTTCTTCCACTACAGGGTTTAAACGATGAATCTCGTCAATAAACAACACATCATAGGGTTCAAGTTTGGTGAGCATTGCTGCCAAATCCCCTGAGCGCTCTAATACAGGACCAGAGCTTTGCTTAAGTCCTGCACCCATTTGATTGGCAATCACATTTGCCAAAGTGGTTTTTCCCAGCCCTGGTGGGCCATAAATTAGTGTGTGATCCAGTGCATCGCCACGCTTTTTAGCGGCTTTAATAAACAATGCCATTTGAGATTTGACATCTTTTTGACCGATATATTCGTTCAGTAATTTAGGACGAACCGAAGTCATAATGATGGTTTCGTTTTCTTGACTCTCTGCGCTGACTAAGGAATCTTCTTCTATCATGTTGACTTATTTTAACCGATTAACCTCTTGTAGCAGAAGTTTGATTTTAATGTGTTTGTCTGAATAGCTTAAACGGATAATTTTTGGATAAGCAATCCCATTAAACACTTGATGTTTATCGGTACTAATCTGCCAATCTTGTATCTTGTTATGATTACCTTTAAAAACAATACTCTCTAAAACCTCTACTGGAAAATACCAACCCAACTCAAGATTCATCCACTGTTTTAAAGTCAACAAAGTAGGCTTGTTGTCAATAAGCAAGCCTTGCTCAGTTTGCTTTATTTGTATTTGCCCAAATCCAAGTGGGCCACTAAGTGTTAATTGATAGTATCCGCCCTGTTGGCTAAATTCAAAGCCTGCCATTTCAGTTTTTTTGTTGGACATGGCACTGAGTCGCCCCTCTATCGTCCATACACTTGGAATACTACTTGAATAAATCAACGGCCCAGGGTGCTTTGGTATTGTTGAACAAGCAGACAAAAAGCCAAATAACAACAAGAATACAAGTATTTTCATGGCTGTCCCTAA
>NZ_CDSC02000215.1 GCF_001298715.1 Bathymodiolus azoricus thioautotrophic gill symbiont | reverse complement strand
AGCTGAGTTCTATTGTAATTGTTACAAATACTTCATTGTGAGTTCTTGAAAACCCTTGTACATAAAAGAGTGAGTTCAGTGATTGTTGTTGCCAACTCAGCAATTTTTCAGTTATATCACGGCGACCAAGTTAATTTTCAATGAAATGATGATGTGTACTTTAAAAAAAATCTACTTTAGCAAGTGTAACATAAGTGAACAAATTGAATGACAAAATATTTCCGCAAGTGTAACAGAAATGAACACACAAACTGACAAAGTACTAATCTACTTCAGCAAGTGTAACATGAATAGAACACACTTGGGGGGAAATGGTTCTTGAAGCATGCTACTTGTGTTCAGTGAGTTAAGGTGAAAGACGATTGCTGCTTTCTGTGGAATTGTTGACCATCACTATCTTTTCATTACTTTTTACTAAGTTGCTAACATTATTGATTTTTACTATTACAAAATTAGTTTAACTGTCAAAATGTTCAGAAGACCAGTAGTATAGATTTGAACCTATGGACCAGTCAAAATGTTCAAAAGACCAGTTGTATAGATATGAACCTATGGACCCAGATAAAATGCTCAGAAGACCACTTGCATATATCTGAGCCTATGGACCCTGTTAAAATGTTCAGAAGACCAGTTGCATAGATTTGAACCTATGAACCAGTTGTATAGGTTTGTACCTAGGGACTAGTCAAAATGTTCAAAGACCAGTGGTAAAGATTTGAACCTATGAACCAGTCAAAATGTTCAGAAAACCAGCTATATAGATCTGAACCTATGGACCCAGTCAAAAAGTTCAGAAGACCAGTTGCTATGGACCAATCTATGAAGATGTACCATAACATGTTGCCAGGTTAACAATTATTTGTCTTAAAAAACCACGGTATTTCTACAGGACACAGTATAAGAAACAGTTTATGCAAGCAAATGTTAAACTTCAGGACATAAATTAGTTTTAGCCTTTAACTAATATCAAATCTGTTATCGCTAAAGAAATGGAAATATCTACGCTTAGGTCTATTTCAAGTTTTAGAACACGTATCGCTAGAGGGAAAACTTCACCGATTTTACATGACATGAAATTTATGGACATGTTCATCATCATAATTCATTATAGTTGTCTATTTTCCATATTTGTGTACAGCGCAATAATGAGGCCAACATTGGGGTTATATAGAAGTTAGCTTGAGTCCAAGTATTTTCATTTTTAAATATGTAATGTAAAATATCGAAAGTCAAAAAAACTAATTTATATTGATTATATCTAACCTTGCCTAAAATTAGATTTCTTTTTCCCAGGTAACCCTCCAGTAGATTATTAATTTTCTTGTATGATTCAGGAAAAACTAGGTGTACTAGTAAACAGATTCAAGGACGGGTCACAATTCATGTATTGAACATACACTGAAAACCCTTGATGATGATACTAGGAGCAATTTTAACATAATGGTTAAACCCAAAATTATCCAAAGGAAAGGAAAATGTCTATTGTAGGAAAACAAACAAGATAAACCTACCACAAAAGTTTCCTAATTGATATATTGATGGACAGGTTGTTTATTATTGACAAAAACAACTATTATTGCCCAGTAATTTAAGAGACCAAGCTGACCATCATTGACTGTAAATGTAAAGCCAGATTGTCAATGATTAAGGATATAATCAAAGTCTGTCCAAGAAATCCTAAAAGATTGACAATACACGGAAACAAAGAAAAGTTGATTTTAGTAGAAAATTGATGTGACAGGTTGAATAAACAGTTAATTACCAAAATCTTTACACTATTTGAAGTCCTTTAAGGAGATATAGGAACCATAAAACTATATCTTAACCAATGAAAAGATAATATTCAAAATATTGACTTCTAATATACCACACTGAGTTTGTAATACATGTAGAATACAATGTTCCATTCTAGATCTTTTAGTTGTTATCATTCATTTGTGTTCATAAAATACATTTTATTATTAAAGTTGTGTAATGTAACAAAGTGTAAATATTAACACAACTATATATTCAGCTTGTAATTAAAGCAACAAAACACAAATTTGTCATTTTTTAACAAATCTGTAATTTGTATTTTTAACTCTGATTTGACCATAGTCAAAATCATTAAACTCGAGGCCCACATGTGCCCATATCAATGTCAATCTATTATTCAATAATCATGTAAGGGTAGTGCATTTTTGAGAAAGTATTTTTTTGACATTTCTTTTAAACTTTCTTTCAGTGGTGGTTATTCTCTAATTTCTCATCAACACGAAAAAGAATATAAAATTTATTAATGTCTAATAAGTATTTGGTATTTACAATGGCACTTGTAAGTTTTCTAGAGGACCATTCAAAAACATTTCAGTGAAGATGATTCAGAAAAAAACGATTTCACAAACATTTTGTTTTTGAACAATAGGAATTTGAGGCTCAGCCAATCAAATTGAATTATTGGCTCTAGCACCCACATCTAGTTTTGGATTCACACAAAAATCACCAATTCCAATAAAGTTCACTAAAGTTGAAAGTTTGTTTCAATTTGTCCAAGTAGGTTCAGAGAAGAAAATGTCATTGTAACAACCACTGAGGGGTGCCATTAGTCAATAACTCTCACAGTCCTTGGAATTTCTTACAGGAGGTTATGGTGTCAATGCCACTTTTAACAATATTTCTGTTATATCGTGGCGGTCAGTTTTATTGGTGGAGGACACTGGAGTACCAGGAGAAAATCATTGACCTGCCGCAAGTCACTGACAAACTTTATCACATAAGGTTGTATCGAGTACACCTAGCCTGAGCGCAATTCGAACTCACAACGTTAGTGGTGTTAGGCACTGATTGAACAGGTAGTTGTAAATTCATTTCTTACAAC
>NZ_CDSC02000387.1 GCF_001298715.1 Bathymodiolus azoricus thioautotrophic gill symbiont | reverse complement strand
AAATGAGAATGCTAATGGTCTTTTAAGGCAATACTTCCCCAAAGACGATGTCTTTGGTAAATGTTGCCTGCAATGAGGTTAAATAGCTGTGAATAAATTGAATTCTAGACCAAGTAAAATGTTTAGGAGTTTAAAACACCTTATCAGGTGGTTTTTTGAAAGGACGGGTATTGATGCTCGTCAATTGGGAGTGGTGCGTTTATGAGTCGAATTCACCACATTCTAATAGAGACCTTTACATAAATAGGGATGATTGGCAAAAGCCAATTTATGCAAAAGTCTCTAATATAAATACAAGGCCTTGTTATTCTTATATAATTACCCACGAAGTTGGTCGGATAGTCGCTGGGGTTTTTCCTCAGAGGAAAGTCCGGGCTCCACAGAGCAAAGTGCTAGCTAACGGCTAGGTATGGTGACATAACGGAAAGTGCTGCAGAAATTAAACTACCCTTTATGGGAAAAGGTGAGAAGGTGCGGTAAGAGCGCACCGCGCAGTTGGTGACAACTGTGGCAAGGTAAACCCCACTTGGAGCAAGCTCAAATAGGCTACCCATGGTGCGGCTCGCACAAGGTAGCGGGTAGAGTGCTAAAGAATTTTGGTGACAAAATTCGTAGATGAATGACTATTTATTACAGAACCCGGCTTATAGATCAACTTCCTTACTTCAATTTTTCCTTTCTCTTGTGTTAGATTTGAAAAATATTCAATTGTGTGGTTTACCTGCACTCTTTCACATTTTTAAAATCTATGGCGAAACTATGTAATTGAGTGTTTTAAATACTCTAGCGCAATTAGAAGAGGAAAAGACGCGGTATTAAAACCCATTAAAGCCATACCATTGTGGGAATACAATTAGGCTGACTAATACACTCACTTGGATGAGGATAAAAGGTATTACGCCTTTATAGATGTCGGTAGTTTGGATGGACTTTGGGGCAACGCCTTTAAGATAAAACAAGCTAAAACCAAATGGCGGTGTTAGGAATGAAGTTTGTAGATTCATAGCGATAAGGATAGCGAACCACTGCATATCAATGCCAAGTGATAGAGCGATTGGGTAGAAAATTGGTACGATAATGAGTGAAATTTCTACAAAATCAATAAAAAACCCAAGGATGAGAATAATCCCCATTGAGATAAGGATAAAACTCATTTCTTTAGCGGGTAGATTGTGAATAAACTCTTCTACTAAAGTGTCACCACCACTATAAGTAAATACCATTGAAAAGGCAGTGGCGCCAACTAAAATAGCAAATACCATAGAGGTGACTTTAATGGTTTCAATGCTTGATTGGCGTAACATCTCCCAATTAAGTCGGCGGTAGAAAAATGCCAAGACTAGGGAGCCAACTGCACCGATAGAAGCGGACTCTGTTGGTGTGGCAATGCCTGAAAAAATCGAGCCAAGCACGGCAATGATGAGTGTAATAGGTGGCACAATGGCTTTGGCAACCGTTATATATTTTTCTGATTTTGTTAAGTTGTGGTTTTTACTTTTAAAGGTTGGCGCTGCTTCTGGGTCTAGGTAAGAGACAACCAATACATAAGCAATATAGCCACCAACTAAAATAAGAGACGGCATAATCGCACCTTGAAATAAATCACCAACTGGCACACCTAAGACATCTGCCAAAATTATCAATATAATGGAAGGTGGAATGATTTGTCCCAAGGTACCTGAGGCGCAAATAACACCCGTAGATAAGGTTTTTTTGTAATTATGCTTAAGCATCACTGGTAGAGAAATCACACCCATGGCAACGACACTTGCGCCTACGACACCTGTGGATGCTGCGAGTAATGAGCCAACTAAAATAGTAGAAACTGCCAAGCCACCACGCACATTGCCAAACAAGTCACCCATAGCTTCAAGTAGTTGCTCAGCAAGTTTGGTTCTTTGCAAGACAACACCCATAAAAATAAACAAAGGTACTGCCATCAGAATGGTGTTTTGCATGACACTCATAATGCGATAAGGCATAAAGCCAAATAAATCAACACCTTGAGTTAAAACACCAAAAATAACTGCCACACCAGCAAAGGTAAATGCCACAGGGAAGCCAACCATTAGCAATATCAAGGTGACGGCAAACATAATCAAGCCAATCATTTGAATGCCCTTATGTAGTGATTTTTGGCAAAAATTACCCCTGATACAATCACTAAAATAAAGCTAATCGGAATAATGCTTTTAATAATAAACCGATAATATAATCCACCTGGGTCACCGCTTTTTTCGCCAATTTCAAAGGCTAAATAAGCAAAATCAAGGCCGTAATAAGCAATCAATAGGCTAATTGGCAAGATAAAAACCAAGCTACCGATAATATCGATAAAAGCTTGGGTTTTTAGTGAAAAATTAAGATAAAAAACATCAACTCGCACATGGGTATCATTTTGCAAACCATAGGCAATAGAGAGCAAAAACATCGCTGAAAAAAGATGCCATTCTAATTCTTGCAAAGCAATTGAGGAATTATTAAAAGCGTATCGTAATACGACATCAATAAACACATTGGCAATTAGTAACAGTAGTAGGGCGGTGGTGGTGATACTTAGGGCTTTATTCATCTTTTAAGCGTTTTAGCGTATGCAAATACTGCTGTTTTTTATCATCATCAGTTAAGTTATTTATCCATGTTTCTAGTGGATGCCAATTTTGTTGTTTGCTGTGTATTAATGCTGGATTTAAATCAATGGCTTTTTTGTAAGCTTCCATTGCCTCCTTAAACTTACCTAACTTAAGATAAGCAAGCCCCATACCGTCATAAGCCACATCACTATTAGAGTTAAATTGAATAACTTTTTTGAAAGCCTCAATTGCCTCCTTAAACCCACTTAACTTAAGGTAA
>NZ_CDSC02000373.1 GCF_001298715.1 Bathymodiolus azoricus thioautotrophic gill symbiont | reverse complement strand
ACATTATGTGTCTTTAACTGATGAGGCAAATAAATTATTAAATTCTAGTACTACAATCCAAAGATATAGGGTTTTTACAGATGTTTTAGACAAAAATCTACTTAAGTTTTATTTGAGTAATTTGGTAGATTTGATTTTTAACAGCCAATACAAAGACGACAATATAAATATACACGAATTTATGTTTATATTTACTGATGAAGAATTAAGCAATCCAATGAAACTGCTAAGTGAATATAGAAATTTAAAAAAATTTCAAAAAAATGAAGTTACTTAAGCTAGTGCAAGACTACGCTAACCCAAATAATTTTGGTGGCGACAAAACACAGAAAAAAGATTTTCATAACTGGAGAAATGAAACGCAACAAATGTTTATGCTTTTAAAACAAACTAGTTATTTTCAAGTTGACGAAAATAATAAAAATATCGCTTTAAATATCGGTAATTATGGTATTTTTAGTGTTGAGAATATAAAAAGAAGTAGTAAGCCAAAACAAAGATATTTTGATATTCACAATAAAAACAAACAAACAGATTTTGAATTACACCATATAGTTGCCATCTCTAAAGCAAGAAATAAAAAAGAGGTGGAGTTACTTGACAATGTCTATAATCTGATTTATTTACACAAAGATAAGCATTTAGAAATTACAAAAAAGAACAATACTAATGTATATTTATCAATCAACGAGACTAAGGCAAATTTTTGTAATTTTAATAGCGACAAAATTCAAGCAATCAATAATTCAGAAGCACTTTATTCGACTGACGATTGTATTATTCAAAAATTAAAAAAACACAACAGAGATGCGATAAGTACTATATATGAATTTAACCAGCAAATATCCTGTTAATTATTTATAATTAATCTATCGTTAGAAAACAGCGTATTAGAGAGATAATCGCGACCCTGTAAACACAGATTGTGTAAACCCTCATATTTTATAATCCCTAAAAAGGAGAAAAAACATGAGTAATACAACATTAAGAAAAAACCAAAAGAACCAACTGAACAACACAGGTATTAACCAGTAAAAATGCCTAAATTTAATATAAACCTATTTATATGAATTATTATATAATAATTCATATATTTTAGTCAATGATATATAGGATATTATTCACTATTTAATATACGATCATTTAAAATATAAGGATAGTTATAGTGAGAGTTGTTATTTT
>NZ_CDSC02000288.1 GCF_001298715.1 Bathymodiolus azoricus thioautotrophic gill symbiont | reverse complement strand
GACTGAAAGATCATTTGATTACGATTTTCCAGGGCACTATCAGCGTCAAATTAAAAGCATTTTCTATTAGTATTCCTGCCATTATTGGTCCTTATCAAAATATCCATGCAATCTTATCGCAATTACATAATTCCGTGGTATTAGATGCCGATATTAATGCGGTTAAATATTTATTAGGGCAATCCACCAAATCAAAATCAATGCCAAAAAGCATTCGTCAAGATTGGCGTGGTAATCAAAAAATCGCTATTTCTCGTGGCATTGAAGACTCAGGTTTGTTCCAGCTTGACTTTAAAGATGAATTGTATCTACCTTTTGAAAATACGGGAGCAGTCTCAACATGGAGCCTCTCCATGCCACCAAAAAATAATAAAATTGATTACAGCAGTATTTCAGATGTTATTATCAATATTCGCTATACTGCAATGGACGGTGGTAGGAATTTTGCTAATGAAGTAAATAATGCATTAGCAAATAGTGCCGATTATCCAACTACACTTTATTATAATTTAGTTCAAAGTTTTTCTAGTAATTGGCAAGCTTTTATGCAAGATCATTCTGATGTCAAAAAGCAACAACTTAAATTTGATTTTAACGCTAGAGAATTAAAGTATTTTAATTCTGTAAGCTTAGATTCCGTTATTTTTAAGATTACCACTAGTTCCGATATCACTATTCCCACAAAGACTCTAATATTGTCGCTAAATGTTAACAATCAAGAGTTTCCCGTCAATATAACCAACCAGGTGTCAGATGGCGATAGTGAAGATGTATTTGGTCAATATTGGTGCTCAAAAAGCAGTAAAAAGGTTTCAACTAGTACTGTGATTGGTATTGGCTGGGCAACTCAATTAGGCTTAGAGAAAAATAGCACCCAAGATACCATTGACACAAATTGGGTATTATCATTTGATTTGACTGCCATGAATATAGATAAAGATTTTAAGAAAATGCTT
>NZ_CDSC02000287.1 GCF_001298715.1 Bathymodiolus azoricus thioautotrophic gill symbiont | reverse complement strand
CATAGAAGAAGGATTTGATCTCACAGATGTCAAGCTAAAGAATACTGCATATTCGTACGACACAAAGTTTCCAAACAAGTTTGAGCCAGAAAAAAAAGAAATGCAAATACAATGAAAAAGACATTATTTATAGCAATATTAATAGCAACTCTATCTGTAAAAGCACTTTCACCCAACGAAATGCTGGTGATAGTAGGGGCAGTGAAATATTACAATGAAAACTGTGAAGGGCTAAATGCAGCGGGTTATCGCAAAATGAACCAAGGGCTAAAGCGTTTTAAAATGCACAGAACCCCTGTGCCTGTGTTGGAGCAACACCCCTTAGCTGTATCAAGCTATCAAACTGCAAAGAAATTTGGCTGTGAAGGTACAAAGCAAGAAGCTTACAAAGCGGGGTTTGGTCAATACATTAACTAGAGGGCGCCCTCTAAGTCACACTGGGATTTAGAGGGGGGTTTTAGAAAGTTGTGCCGTATTCGCCTTTTTCGGCTTCGTTTTTTTCGCCTAATTCTAATACCACAAACGCCACGGCATTAAATTTTTCATCAGATAGGCTTAAATGTGCCTGCTTGATGTTTCTATCAACGAGATATAAGCGTAGTTTTTCACTGGGGATAAAATAGGGCTTGCCTTCTTCGTTGTTTCTAATGGTTAAATCTTGAAAACTAACAATCCTGCCAATACCTGTGCCTAGGGCTTTGGCAAAGGCTTCTTTGGCGGCAAAGCGTTTGGCACAATACGCAGCACTATCGCCTTTGTTGGCAAATAGCACTTGCTCGTGTTCAGACAACACACGATGCACAAAGCCGTCTTTGTTTTTATTTAATATTTGCTCAACTCGCTCGATATTAATAATATCAGTGCCGATGCCATAAATCATAATCTCGCCTCTAGCATTAAATTTTTCATCTCATTAGTAGCAGACTCAAGCCCAACAAATACCGCTCTGGCAATAATTGAATGGCCAATATTAAGCTCAACAATCTCAGGTAATTGCGCAATGGCTTTGGTGTTCTCAAGTGTTAGCCCGTGTCCTGCATTGACTTGTAAGCCAATTGAATGCGCATAAGTTGCCATACTTTTAATGCGTTCAAATTCAGTTCGTTGTTCAGAACCTGTAGTGTCAGCGTAATGTCCAGTGTGTAGCTCAATCACAGGTGCACCGCATTGTTTGGCAGCGTCAATTTGGTCTTTTTGTGCATCAATAAACAAAGACACAACAACATCAGATGCTTTGAGCTGTGCACAAACATCTGTCATTCTTGAGATTTGATTAACCACATCCAGCCCACCCTCAGTAGTGAGTTCTTCGCGTTTTTCTGGCACTAGGCAGCAATCTTGCGGTTTGATTTTACTGGCAATAGCAATCATCTCATCGGTGCTTGCCATTTCTAGATTCATTTTGGTGGTGAGTTTCTCACGCAAGACAACCACATCCTCATCTTGAATGTGGCGCCTGTCTTCACGCAGGTGCAAAGTAATACTGTCTGCACCTGATTGTTCACATAACAATGCGCCTTCTACTGGTGAGGGGTAGTGCGTGCCTCTGGCTTGCCTAATTGTGGCTATATGGTCAATATTGACACCTAAATAAATACTCATTTTGTCTACTTGGTAAAGAATAAAGAGCGACTTTGCAAGGGTTTGTTACCAAGTAACGGTTGCAATCTCTCTCTATTTAAATTTCTACATAATTTTAATTGCTCAACATCTGGCATATTTAATACATCTTTTGCCAACATTAGTTGAATTGTGTTTCCCGATATTTTACCTATATCGCTACGCACAAAACCAGATTGCGACTGATATTGATAATAAGCCCCTTGTGCAATATCATCACCATGTATATCATTCTCTAAATCATAGCCATAGCCCAATTCAGACAATAGATTGTTTTCAAACAATCTGAGTGACCAGTACCTTACTTGCTGTTCTAACTTGGCAATCTGGCTGATGAATGCCTTGTAAGCATCAAACAATACAGCATGCGGATCTTGTTCTTGCAATAATCTAGAAACCAACTCATTTATATATATGCCTAATATCAGGGTTTCTCCTTGTAGATTTCTTGGCTCGTCGTCTGCCTCCCAAGTCGTTAATGTTTTAAGCTCGCCTTTACCAGCAAAAGAGATTTTCATATGTTGAAACATTTGTAAAGGTGTTTTTGACTTGCGCAAGCCTCGTCCAACTAGACGAATCTTGCCGTGCTCTTGGGTAAAAAAATCTAACAATAAAGAAGAATCTTTAAACGCTCTACGATGAATTAAAAAAGCGGGGGTTAAATCAATCTTAGTCATCATTAGCCACCAAATGCTACGCTAATATTAACATTGTATTTGTTGCATAACAACGCCAAATAATAAATAAAATTAAGTCCATTAATGCAAATATCTTTTCATTAATCATATCCCAATGAAGCGAGTGAGCGTTTATCATCAGACCAACCTTGTTTGACTTTAACCCAAAGTTTTAAAAATACTTTACGCTGTAAAAAACCCTCAATGCTTTGACGAGATTCGGTGCCAATGAGTTTTAACATCTCGCCTTTATTGCCGATAACGATACTTTTTTGTGAGGTTTTATCAACAAAAATTCTAGCAGCAATCCTTTGCATTTCGCCATCTAATTCATATTGTTCAATTTCAACGGTAAGGTCGTAAGGCAATTCATCCGTCAAATGGCGCATTAACTTTTCACGGATAAACTCAGCAACGACAAATTTTTCACTTCTATCGGTTACATAATCAGCATCGAAAATATTGCCCTGCTCTGGCAAATATTTTAGAATTAATGTTCGTAGTGTTTTGGTATCAGGCTTATTAAACGCTGAAAGTGGGAACAAATCATCGGGCTGATATTTTTGTCCAATTTCTGCTAAAAAAGGCAAAACTGCTTGTTTGTCTTTGAGTTTATCAATCTTATTCACGCACAGTATAACGGGTACCTGCGCTTTTGACACATGTTCCAAAACTCGCGCATCTTCTTTGGTCCATTTACCCGCCTCAACCAACCACAAAATAATATCAACATCATTAATGCTAGAGCTAGCAGCTCTATTCATATAAGCATTAATAGCCTTAGTGTTGCCAATATGCATACCTGGCGTATCAACAAACACCATTTGATAATCATCAGTGGTATCAATAGCGTGAATACGATGGCGTGTGGTTTGCGGTCGGTGTGAGGTAATGGAGAGTTTTTGACCGATAAGCTCATTGGTTAAAGTCGATTTGCCCACATTTGGACGACCTATAACTGCAATAAAACCTGCCTTATGACTCATGAAGCTTTTTTCTCTTTTAATTTTTCTAGCAAAACTTCAGCGCACATTTGTTCTGCTCTCTTAATGCTTTTAGCTTCTTGTTGAACTTGCATTGAATAGTCTTTTAAAAAGCAGTTAACGGTAAATTTTGCATTATGGTCTTTGCCTACAGTTTTGATTAATTCATATTGTGGTAGTGTTTGTCCAAACTTTTGCAAGCGTTCTTGCAACTGCGTTTTAAAATCTTTTAGTGTGTCATTTGGATTAATGTCATCTATATATTCTTTAAACAAATCTAGAATTACCGTATTAACAGTATCAAAATCTGCCTCCAAGAAAATAGCACCCAAAATAGCCTCTACTGCATCAGATTGAATAGATTTACGATTATGTCCGCCACTTTTTAATTCACCCGAACCCAAAATCAATAAATTTGACAACTCAAGCTTAGCTGCAATCAATGCAAGCGTTTGCCCTCTAACCACATAAGACTTAAATCGAGACAGCTTACCCTCGGCAATACTTGGAAAACGCTGATACAACTCTCGAGAAACCACCACACCCAGTACGCTATCACCCAAGAACTCAAGACGCTCATTATTGCCCTTACCCATGCTACGATGCGTCAATGCCTGCCTCAACAAAGCAATGTCTTTAAATTGATAATTAATTTTTTTCTGTAATTCGTTCATTGTCTAATATGTGTCTATATATAATTAACGCCATTATAAAATTCAATGATTCTTATGTTTTGGCAAGAAGATATTAAAGAGGAGCATTTTACGCTTCCTGAGACGATTCAAGATGCTGTGTTTAATATTCACGCCAAAATTTTACCAATTGACCATGCTTATTTTCTGTCTCAGGCATTACTCAAACACTTACCTTGGTTGAAAGAAGTCAAGGCGGGTGTGTTTGATATTAGTGTGGCTGATGGCAATGGCTGGGAGCAAGACCATGAATCGGGTTTCTACTACCCTTCTAAACGCTCTAAACTTAATATTCGAATTCCTAAGGAAAAGTTAGATGAAGTAGAAATTTTGATTGGAAAAACATTGAATTTAGGCGAATATCAGATTGATATAATCAAGGCGCTAGAGCCAAAATTGATGAGTGATATGCAAATTGTATTTGCCAAGCATATTGCCTGCGATGAAAATACCAGTGAAGGAGATTTTTTGCAAACCTCATTTGCGCAATTTCAAGCGCTAGGGATTCAACCTAAAAAGATGATGGCAGGTTTAAAACGCAAAATATCAACGCCAGATGGCATCATTCATACACGCTCTTTGATGGTAGCTGACCTAAGAAAAGCAGAATCTGTCAAGCTCCAAGAAGCAGGCATTGGCAAGCATCGCCTACTAGGCTGTGGGCTATTTTTGCCACAGAAAGGTATTGAAAGTGTTAATGCGGTCTAGCAAGGCTTTTTCCAATCCAGCAGTTAAATATTTTTTGAGTGGTATTTAACTCAAATTTGCATTGGCTTAACTTTAGGACTACAATCAACTCATGCGCATTGTATTTCTAATATTTTCCTTCTATCTTTCATCCGTGTCTGTCGCTCAAGAAGTGGTTAAACAAGGGGATTTTTTAGGTGCAGAAACCATTGATTTTCTACCTGACTGGTTCAAAACAACCTTTATGGATCTTTCTGAAGACTTAGAAGAAGCCAATGATAAAGGTCGCCATGTCATGATTTATTTTCATCAAAATGGCTGTCCTTACTGCGCAAAATTAGTAAAAGATAACTTTCATGATAAAAAATTAGTTGCCAAATTACAAAAAGATTTTGATGTGATTGAAACCAATATATGGGGCGATACAGGTTTGAGCGATTGGACAGGTAGAGAGTTTACTGAAAAGGAATTTTCAGCACATATGAAAATCCAGTTTACCCCTACTCTCGTTTTTTTAAATCCTCAAGGCAGGACCCTACTCAGACTCAATGGTTATCAATCTATTGATAAAATGCACACTACATTAGATTATATTGCCAACAAAGTCTATCTCAAAGAATCCTATGCCGACTATCTCAACAAGTTAAAGAAAAACAAGACTGGCAAGCTTAACTTACATACAATCTTTGCATCGCCTCCGCACTTATTAATGCGTAGCGAAAACCTACCAGCACAAAAGGTTTTAGCGGTATTTTTTGAAGAGCCAAACTGTACACAATGTGATTTTTTTCATGCTGAATTAATGCCATTAGAACAAACACAAGACTATTTACAACAAATGCAAGTCGTGCGTCTTAATGCGCTGTCTAATGAAAAATTAATCACCCCATCAGGCAAACGCACCACTGCCAAATATTGGTATGAGGCGTTAAAACTTACCTACAAACCTGCCATTGTTTTCTTTGACAAGACGGGCAATGAAATTATTCGCAAAA
>NZ_CDSC02000307.1 GCF_001298715.1 Bathymodiolus azoricus thioautotrophic gill symbiont | reverse complement strand
TGAATGTATTTTGAAACACCCTCTTGAGAGAGTGAACAATTTTTTGTTTTTATCTTATTAAACAAATGTTTTATCTTTTCGGTTTATCTTTTCGGTTTATATATGTACCTATTGACAGCGTTAACATAACAATAAACAAAAAAATACTTAACATGATGTCTAAGTTAGTCATTATTTTCCTCCTTTAGATGAATACAAAGATGCAGCCACAACAACTATTATACCAATTACCAACAACTTGAAAGATAGAAATAACTTTGCTTCTTCAATGATTATAGTAACTAACGCCACTGTAATCAATGTCGATCCAATAGTTCCAAAGCTCTTGTTTAGTTCACCAATAAAACGTTTCCACATTATTGCAAACTCCAAACTTTATTATCCTTGTCCCAAAAATAGCCTTGGTTTTTCAATTCAGCTTTACGCTCTTGAAAATCTTCAGCTTCTGGATCAAGAGTTACCCTTTGTACCATTTCTCCAGTTTGGTCAACTTTAGCATCTGCTTCAGTTTCAACTACTTGTTTAGTAGCATCCGCTTTTACAGGTGCGTCCTTTTGAAAAATCACTTCATCGCCAATTCTAACATAGGCAATGCTGGTGCAGCGACCGTCAATATAGACGACATCTTTGCCAGTGTGCTTGTTCATGTAACTTTTAGCAATCGTATCACTAATGTTTAAAGTGATTGAGATTGTTGCAGCTTCTTTGCCTCTCTTAGCACCCCATAATTTCTTATTGGCTACTAATTGAGCATTAACCTTATCGGCGATTTGTGCAATCACTTCCTTGGCCTGAACACCATTAATTCTAACGCTATGTGGTGCAGTTAAAGGCTCTTTAGAGTTACCTCGTCGAGCGTTAAACTTTACAGCATAATAGTCGCTCCCTTTGCTTTCTACAAGCGTCAGTGAATTTAAAAAACCAGTCTCAGCATGAGCTGAAGAGAAGTATTTAATTTCTTTTGTGTTGTTTTCTTTTTGAATAGACATAACAGTCTCCTTTTTTATAAATGGCATAATTGCCGAAAAACGGAGACAGATCACCCCCATACGGAGAATAAATCTGTCTCCGCATGGAAAATGACACACAATCAATTACAGATGTAACTGACAATATGTCAAGTATTAGATAATTTTTATTATCTAAATTCTTTTGAAATAGGAGAGTTGAGAAAATAGCACACGAGGTGGTCATTAATAACTCTAGTTGGAAAGTTGGGGAGGATTGTTTTTAAAAAAACACCAACTTTATAGACAACTGAAAAAACTAGTTAACACTCATCATGTTAATAGCTTGTTAGAGACTGCTTCATAAAACAGGCTG
>NZ_CDSC02000237.1 GCF_001298715.1 Bathymodiolus azoricus thioautotrophic gill symbiont | reverse complement strand
TCAGTTGATAACTCGTCTCTTAGGATGTTGATTTTAATGCTGTCACCTTCGCTACAAGCGTTGAGTGTTTTTTCTAACTCTTTAGCAACTACTTTATTATCATTAATACTGATAATTTTATCGCCAACATACAGTCCCGCTGTTTGTATGCAAGACGCATCAAGAATATGACTGATAACTGCATATTCTTGTGTTTTGTTAATACTTATACCAAACTTTGATAAATCGTCTTTTTTGTGGCTAAATTTACAGTTTACGCCGACATACTCAAAAGCTTCTTTCAGTGGTAACTCGTCCACGCCGTATAAATATGCATCAAAAAACTGACTAAAATTGCTTTGTGTTAGGTGCTCAATAACTTTTTGTACGGTATTGTCTTCTAACCCAGTGGTTTGGTAATTGCCCCAAATCAAGCGCAATACATCATCTAATGAATACTTATCATCAGTACGCTTGCGTATTTCAATGTCAAGCACAAACGCTAATAACGCACCTTTGGTGTAATAACTAACAATTGCATTTGGTGCATTCTCATCTTGTTGATAAAATTTTGTCCATGCATCAAAACTAGACTGCGCTAACGATTGCTTAAAGCGTCCACGCCCTTTCTGCACTCTGCTGATGGTTTGCGCCAATAGCGTGAGATATTGCTCAACAGAAAGTATCCCTATGCGTAGCAACGACAGTTCATCATAGTAGGAGGTAAAGCCTTCAAATATCCACAGTTGCTCGGTATAGTTCTCACAACTCATATCCAACTCATGAAAACTGGCAGGCTTGATGGTTTTTATCCACCAAGCATGGAAATACTCGTGTGAGCAAAGCGCTAAAAAGCGTGTGTATTCAGGTGTAATATCTTTTTGCTCTAAAGTTGGCAACTCTTTTCTAGCGCAAATTAAACTACTGGATTTTTTGTGCTCTAGACCGCCATAATCTTTGCTTGTTACCAAGGTTAAGAATAAGTAATCATCAAATGGAATGTTGCTGCCAAACAAACCAATATGATGTTCACAAATGCATATCAAATCAGCCCTTAATCTGTCAATATCAGTTACATGTTCACCAGTAATGGTCATCGCGTGCGAGATATTGCCTACATTAAACTCAAAACGCGTGAAGTCTGCCATCTCAACGGGATGATCAATTAAATCTAGGTAGTTGTTGGCTGTATAAGTCTCTGTATTTTTTTGCTTATTTTTCAGTGTTAAACTCGTGGCACAAGCCCAATTACCTAGCACCTCATCTGTTGGGTAGTTGATTTGCACTTCGCAAATATTATCCTCAAAACCAACAGGCTGTAAAAACACACTACTGCCATTAAAGAACGCACGCTGATTAGTCAAATAGGCACAACGCACTGACAAATCAAAAGCATAAATTTCATATTCCAAAGTAATGCTATCAGCACATGGGTAAGCAACCCAGTGATTCTTGTCTAACTTTTTAATCTCAATAGATTTACCACAACTATGTGCGTGAATGCTAACGATGTGCTTGGCAAAATCACGAATTAAATAACTGCCAGGAATCCAGTTTGGCAATAAAAACACTTGTCCCAACGGATTGGGGTTATCAAGGGTTAAGCATACTTGGAATACATGCGCACTCGTGTCTTTAGGGGTTATTTGATACTTAATGGGGGTTTGATTCATGGTACTAATTGGTCAATGCTGGCTTTAAACTCAAGTATGGCTTTTTGATAATTTTTGGCAACTTGTGCATAGCTTAACTTTACGACTTGCTCATTATTTTGAGCATTGATAACAAAACTAGCCTGTCCATTACCATTGCTATAACGCTGTTTTTCTTCAGCAGTGCGTGCTTTGGCTATTTTGATTTGTGCTTGATTGGCGTGCATCATTTTCTCTAACAATTGGATTTTTTCCTTTAGCGTCTTAGCCTGTGTGTAAATATCTAACAATTGCTCGCGCTTGGATTGCACTAAGATTTCCAATTCTATATTGGTTTTTTTAATGTTACTATCCGCCTCAATACCACCTATCGGATAAGACAAACCCAGCCCCACCTTCCAAGTGGTGCTTTGATTACTCAATGATTTTGAATAATTAGTATTCTCACCTGCGCTACTAATACCAAGCTTTAAATCTAATTTTGCCTTAGCGGTATTTTTAAAACTAAGTAATTGGCGTTTTAATATTTTCTGCGATAAATTGTTGATTTTTAACACTCTAGAATTCTTTGATAAATAGGCTTTTAGTGCTATCTCACTAGGCTTATAAATTTTATAAAAATCTGTGCTAGCCACTACTTTCTCAAAATCTAAATCTAGCGTAACGGCAATTTCATGACGCAAAAGCATCAAATCTTGCTGTGCTTGTAACAGTTTTTGGTTTGCTGTCTGATAAGCATCTTGTTGCAACAAAACATCCACCTTTTCAACCACTGAAGCATTATATTTCTTCTTTACCAATGCTAATTCTTTTTCGCTCAACGCCAATCGACGCTCATTGATTGATTGTTGCTCTTGTGCATATGCCAAATCAATAAAACGACTTAATTTTCCCAAAATAAAGCCTTCTTCTACTTCTAGTCGCTGCAAAGTATTTTGATTGATGGCAATTTGCGCTACATCACCACTCAAGCGATCATTAATACCGCCTTTATTGCGCAATAGTGGATAAGTATAATCCAGTGAAAACCCGTTGTTTGTTGTATCGGTACTTTTGCTTTTGTCTTTCCAGGTGTGTTTAAGGGTGATATCACTACCAGTATTGGTATATTTCCTAGTTGCAGAGAGTCCAATTGAAGCTGTATCTAAATTAGAAGTAGTCGTTGATATATCACCGCTATTCTTGTGGTCGCTTTGATACAAGCTCTCAAGTGCAATCACCCAATCTTCATTGGCTTTAGTAGCACGCTTTTCAATCAGTTTAACCTTACTGGATAACGCTTGTTGATTGAAAAAAGGATGGGTTGTTCGCAAGCGCTCAACAAAGCCTTGCTCAGTTAATGCTTGAACATTAAGCGGACCTAATAATACAGTCATGATTAGAATTTTCTTCACTTATTCACCGCTTTTTTAATCTCATTAATAATAGCATACAGTTTCTTGCTTGTGGTACCAACCACCACATCTGCGACCTCCTGATAAAACCCTTCTCTGGCTTCCAATAAATCACGCAGTGTTTTTTCTCTATCGTCTGATTGTTCTAGTAAAGGCCTTGCCTTAGACTGGGCAGTGCGTTTAACCAATTGTTCAACACTGGATGATAAATACACCACAAAACATTCTTTTTTAAGTAAGGCACGATTGGTTTCTTTAATAACAATACCACCACCTGTAGCAATCACGATATTAGGGATTTTGCACAAATCCTTAAGTATTTGTATTTCACGCTGACGAAATCCACTTTCACCTTCTATATCAAAAATATAGTCAATTGCCACGCCAGTACGCGTTACGATCTCAAAATCTGTGTCAAAAAAATCGCGTTTCAACACACAAGCAAGTCGACGACCAACCGATGTCTTGCCAGAGCCCATTGGGCCAACTAAAACGACATTTTTGATTGACTTAGCCATAAATAAAACTTTAAAGTAAAAAGAGCTTAGATTAACTCGTATTTTGAGCCACAATACGGACAAACAGCATGACCCTGCTCATTAAACTGCATATACACCTTGGGGTGCATATGCCACTTTTGAGCATCCTTAGGTGGACAGCAGATAGGCAAATCATCCTTTTCTACCGCGTTGTAACTTACATTTTTTTGTTGGAAACCATCAACATTTGACATCTTAGCAGCCTCCCTTACTAATCCACTGTTTGTATTTGTCATTACGACCATATACGCAGTCAAAATATAAGGCTTGTAATTTCTCAGTAATCGGCCCGCGTGTGCCTGAACCAATCGTACGGTTATCCAGCTCACGAATAGGGGTTAGCTCTGCTGCTGTACCCGTAAAAAACGCTTCATCAGCACAATACACTTCATCACGAGTGATGCGTTTTTCAATGACTTTATAACCTAAATCCCTTGCTAAAGTAACAATTGTATCACGGGTAATACCTGCTAACGCTGAAGTTAAATCAGGGGTGTAAATCATACCATCACGAATGATAAAGACATTCTCGCCACTGCCTTCTGCAACAAAGCCATCAACATCCAATAATAAGGCTTCATCGTAGCCATCTGTCAATGCTTCTTGTAGTGCTAACATTGAGTTAATATAATTGCCATTAGCCTTGGCCTTGGTCATAGCGATATTGACATGATGACGCGTAAAACTTGAGGTGCGAACACGCAAGCCATTCTTCATATTATCCTCACCTAAATACGAACCCCACTCCCACGCAGCAATAATAGTGTGAACCTTTAAGCCATTAGCACGCAAGCCCATGCCTTCTGAGCCATAAAAACACATTGGACGAATATAGGCGCTGTCTAAATTATTCTTAGTCACAGCTTCTCTTTGTGCTTGGTTAATCTCATCTTTAGAATAACCAATGTCCATATTCATAATTTTGGCGGAGTTAAACAATCTGTTGGTATGTTCTTCAAGTCGGAAGATGGCTGTGCCGTTATCAGTTTGATAAGCGCGCACTCCTTCAAATACACCCATACCATAGTGCAGTGTATGAGTCAACACATGGATTTTAGCCTCACGCCAATCAACCCACTCACCATCAAACCAAATCAAGCCATCTCTATCATCAAATCTAGTCATTTTCTATTCCTTGTCTAATTCAAATGCACTATGCAATGAGCGTACTGCCAATTCTAAATATTTTTCATCAATCACAACTGATATTTTAATCTCACTCGTAGAAATCATTTGAATATTCACATTCTCTTGGTGCAATACCTCAAACATCTGCGCGGCAATACCTGCATGTGAGCGCATACCAATACCCACCAAAGATACCTTAACCACTGTGCTATCGCTCTGCACTGCTTTGGCATTCAAGTTACCACAAACATCCTTTAAAATCTTTTGCGCCTTATCAAAGTCACTTCTATGCACAGTAAAAGCAAAATTTGTCAACCCTTCACGCGCTGAAACACTTTGCACAATCATATCCACTTCAATATTTGCCTCACTAATTGGCTTTAGAATCTTATGCGCAATACCTGGCTCATCTGGCACACCGATTAAACTGAGTTTTGCCTCATCTTTATTGTGTGCAATCCCTGATATAACTGCTTGTTCCATAATGTTTTCCTCACTGGTGATTAATGTGCCTGTCGGATTATCAATCAGTGATGATAACACCCGTAAAGGCACTTTGTATTTTGATGCAAACTCAACGCTACGAATCTGCAAAACCTTTGAGCCAAGCGATGCCATCTCTAGCATCTCTTCATAACTCACTGACTTCATTTTTCTGGCATTTGGTTCAATGCGAGGGTCGGTCGTATAAACCCCATCAACATCAGTATAAATCTGACATTCGTCGGCTTTTAATGCCGCTGCCAAGGCAACTGCTGTGGTGTCTGAGCCACCACGCCCTAATGTAGTGATATTACCCTGTTCATCTACACCTTGAAAACCTGCAACCACCACAACCTTACCTTCATCAAGACTAGTATGAATACGCTGAGTGTCAATTGACTTAATACGCGCCTTGCCGTGCTCAGAATCTGTGGTGATTCTAATTTGTGATCCCGTATAAGAAATCGCATCACAACCAAGCTGTTGCAACGCCATAGAAAGCAAGGATATGCTCACCTGCTCACCTGTAGTCAATAAAACATCCATTTCTCTTAAAGACGGTGTGTCTTGAATTTCTTGTGCCAATGCAGTCATACGATTGGTTTCACCACTCATTGCAGACACGCTAACAACCAGCTTATTACCAGTATCAGCAAAGGCTTTAACTTTTTTGGCAACAGTTTGAATGCGCTCTATTGAGCCAACCGAAGTACCACCATATTTTTGAACAATTAATGCCACGAACAAGAGGAAATTAAAATAATCTTTAAATTATACCGTTACTGTGACGCATAAAAATGCCTTAGGCGAAGAAAAAATCAGTAAAATAAATCACTCACTATTCTTTATATTTACAATTTATGCAATTTAACTTATTCACCCTAATATTTTTAATAGCCATATTCTCTTATGTGGTCACAATGATGTGGCTCAACACACGACAAGTAAAGTCTATGCTCAATTCATTTGACAAGGTACCCAACGAGTTCGCAGAAAAAATCACCCTAGAACAACATCAAAAAGCCGCTGATTACACCACAGCTAAGTTAAAAGTTAACCACTTAGAGATACTGTTTTCAACAGGGGTGTTATTGGTTTGGACATTAGGTGGTGGTTTGGATTACTTAGATGGTATTTGGCGCTCTTTAATGAATGACACACTCTACATTGGTGTTGGCTTTATTATTAGCCTAATGATGATTGGCACACTCATTGATTTGCCATTTAGTTTGTATCGCACTTTCGTTTTAGAAGCAAAATTTGGCTTTAATAAAACCACGGTAGGTACACTCGTTGGTGATATGGTTAAGGGCTTTATGTTGGCTTTGGTTATTGGCGCACCGTTGTTATATGTCATCTTATATTTGATGAATGCCATGGGTGAATACTGGTGGCTGAGTGTTTGGTTATTACTCTCAGGTTTTTCTTTATTGATGTTATGGCTCTATCCTACTTTTATTGCACCACTATTTAACAAGTTCAAACCCTTAGAAAACCAAGAACTTAAAGTTAAGATTGATAATCTACTAGAGCGCACAGGTTTCAAAAGTGATGGTATTTTTGTCATGGATGGCTCCAAGCGTTCATCACACGGTAACGCTTATTTTACTGGCATTGGTAAAAACAAACGAATTGTGTTTTTTGACACCTTACTCAAAGGCATGGAAGACAAAGAAGTAGAGGCAATTTTGGCACATGAATTGGGGCATTTTCATCACCAACATATTCGCAAACAAATTATTATTTCATTTCTGACTTCCTTGTGCGGTTTAGCGCTGTTGGGCTATCTAATCAAGCAGTCTTGGTTTTTCCATGGTTTAGGTGTTAGTGAGATGGGTGACTACGCTGCTTTAGTATTGTTTAGTTTAACGATGCCAATGTTTAGTTTTGCCATCGAACCCATTAGCAATGCCTTTTCACGAAAACACGAATTTGAAGCCGATGCCTTTGCTGCAAAACATACCAATGCTGATGACTTGGTATCAAGCTTAGTTAAATTATATCGCGATAACGCATCAACATTAACACCAGATAGACTATACTCAGCATTTCACGATTCACACCCCAGTGCATCTATTCGTATTAATCACTTAAAAGAGGTAACATAATGAAAAAACTATTACTAATAATCACTCTGTTATCCACCACAGCCTTTGCCAATGAAGGTAAGGAAATACATAATAAGGGCAAAGAACTACACAATGAATCTTGTATTGCTTGTCATATGATTACACATGATGATGATTTTTACACGCGTAAAAATAGAAAAATGGATACCTTGCCAAAACTTACTGGACAAGTCAGCAAATGTGTACAAGCTTTTAGCATTGGATGGTTTCCTGATGAAGAGAAATCTGTCGTAGAGTATCTTAATAAAAAATACTACCAATTTAAAAAATAACACCTTGTCTCTGACTCGTCGACAAAAATGGCGACTTGAAAAAATCCAAGCCGAGCGTATTGCTAGAGCCAATAAGGTGGCAGACAACTCTCAAGACTTAAACACCGATGCTAAAGCACAAACGGGACTGGTGATTACCCGCTATGGTCAACATCTATTGGTAGAAAGCAACTCAGGCAACCTAGTACAATGCACTGCTAGACGCAATATTGATTTATCGGTTGCTGGTGACCAAGTTATTTTTCAAGCAACTGATAACAATAAAGGCATTGTTACTGCCTTATTTAAGCGTGACAATACACTAAAGCGTTCAAAAAAATTGATTGCTACTAATATTGATGAACTGTGCTTGATAGTAGCAATCGAGCCACATTATCAATTTGATTTGATTGATCGTTATTTAATCGTTGCAGAGAACCAAAATCTACCCATTCGACTTATCGTCAATAAAATCGAGCTAAGTAGCAATATTAAGCAAGTCAAAATCGACTTTGCTATGTATGAAGCTATCGGCTATCCAGTGAGTTATTTAAGCGTAAAAGCACAAACAGGTATCAATACACTAAAAGCTCAACTCAATGACAAGACGCAAATTTTCTTAGGGCAATCAGGCGTGGGTAAATCTTCTTTGATTAATGAGCTTATTCCTGAGTTAAACTTACGCGTCAATCAAATATCAACCAAAAGCAAGCTCGGTAAACACACCACTACCAACACTACGCTCTATCATATTCCCTCAGGTGGTGATTTAATTGACTCTCCAGGTGTTCGTGAATTTCACTTAGATAATTTGAGCAATAAAGAAATTCTCAACGGATTTAAAGAATTTAAACCGTTTATCAATCAATGCAAGTTCAGAAACTGCGCACATATCAATGAGCCTAATTGCGGTGTTAAGAATGCACTAGAAACAGATGACATCCACCCAAAGCGCTATGCAAGTTATCTAGCGTTAATCACTTAAATTGAAAAGCCCGACACCTTAATTAATTAAGGGACTAACTTACGTTAATACCAACATCTTATAAGACAGTCTATTACCACTAAATCCAAACACGATTGAATCAATTCTATCCAGTGTCAATCGTTTGACATTGTCATCATTCAACCTAAAAACAAACTCATCAACATAACGCCCGATATGTTTATCAGAAAAATGATGAAACACACCATTGTAACCTCGTTTTAATAGCGCCCAAACACTCTCAATGCCATTAGTATGCGCAGTCCCGTCAACATACTGTCCAGCAGAATGATTGACCATTAACTGTTTATAGCCCTCTATGCCTTTATATATTGTTGCTTCATCAGTGCAAAGCGTGGCATTGGCATCAGCATGCTTATCAATCATAGTCTGAATATTGGCACTATTGACTTTATCCATTTTGGCAGCAACAAGTATGCCATTACGGCAGCGCATACCAACCACAGGGGTTTTGG